>NZ_DBHIVL010000061.1:0-14130 GCF_057271695.1 Centipeda sp. (in: firmicutes) | reverse complement strand
GCGGGCAAAAAAGATGCGTCAAGATGGCGTGGCTGAATTTATCAGTGCTTCCTAAAGAGATACAGAAAGATGCCTTTGTTTTACGGAGGCATCTTTTTGATGTTATGGAAGCTCTGATAAATTCATCACCAACTCGGCGGACTTCTCTTTATCGGCGATTCCTTGTGCTTTGCGCGTTGCGGATAAAATGGCTTGTAGAATTTGGACGAATTGTTTATAATGTAAGAAGTTTATTGGCATAAAAGAGGATTGTTTATGAAGCGGTACACGCTATTCATTATACTGACCGCACTTCTTGTGAGCATCGTTGCCGCAAGTTCCGCATTTCTCTCGTCCTCTGCGCCACGTAGTGCGGGACGCCACTCCATGCAGGAGATCACGGCGTATACATCGCTTCCGTCGGAGATTGCGGGTGTGCTGTCCGAGGAATATGAAAAAGAGTACAATATTCGTGTGAACTTTGTTCAGCTGTCTCCCGAGCAGATTTTGAAACGTTTGCGGGAGCAGGCTCTTGGAGAGGGAGAGGGGAACAGTGCGCTTGTTCTGACGGATCGAGAGACGTTGGATCGTGCCGCTGCATCGGGCTATCTTGTTCCCTATATCTCCGAAAAGAGCGATCAAGTTTCGGATGTGTTTCGACACCCCAATCGCTACTGGACGGGGGTGTGGTATGATCCTGTTGTCTTTGCAGTGAATCAGGATTATCTGCGCACGCATCTCGATTTGCCGAACTCGTGGCAGCAGCTTGCACAGCAGCGGGACATCCGCATCGGTACGACGGATTTTATGGCGGCAGATGCGTCGTCAAATCTGCTCTACAGCATGATTGCCGAGTATGGAGATCAGCGTGCCTTTGAGATTTGGCGCAGGATTCAGCCGAAGATCATGCAGTACTCCAAATACCTGCATACGCCTGTACGGCAGGCAGGCATGGGGGAGGTCGACCTCTCCATTGCGGTACTCAGTGAGACACTGCGCTATGTGCATGATGACTATCCCATACGCATTCTCTATCCCGTGGATGGTACATCGGTTGTCATCTACGGCATGGGCATTGCCTTTCGTGCATCGGAGCGCGATGCGCACGCTGCCGAGGTCTTTGCGGACTGGCTGCTGACGGATGAGGCGCAGCTGGCACTCGCACAGCATCGCTTCTACTTGTTGACCACGAACCCGATGACACTGTCCTATCAGATGTTTGCAGGGAAGAATATCAACATTTTTAGAAATCGGCCGTATTTCAGCAAGGAGGAAAAGGAGATCCTTCTGGATCGCTGGATCAAAGAAGTACGGTTCTACGAAGAATAACGAAAGCCGGAGGAGAGTTTATCAGTGAAAGCGGGTTTTATCAGTCTCGGTTGTGCGAAGAATCTCGTTGATACGGAGGTCATGCTCGGCATTATGCGGGAGCATGGCATTGAGATCACCAATGAGCCTGCGGAGGCGGATATCCTGATTGTCAACACATGCGCCTTTATCCAGTCCGCAAAGGAAGAGTCCATTACAACCGTACTTGGCATGGCGGATTACAAGGAAACGGGACGCTGCCGCAGTCTCATCGTGGCGGGCTGTCTCGGTCAGCGTTATGGACAGCAGCTCCTTGACGAGATTCCAGAGGCAAATGCCATTATTGGTACGGGTGCGTGGAGCCGTATCATGGAGGTCATTCAGGAGACACTGAAAGGCCGTCGTCTCTTGATCGCGGGCAAGGATGAGACCATCTATGACGCCAAGACACCGCGTCTGCGCACGACACCACACTATACTGCCTATGTCAAAATTGCCGAGGGATGCGATCATCGCTGTGCCTTCTGTGCGATTCCACTGATTCGGGGCAGCTTCCGCAGCCGTACGATGGAGGACATTGTAACGGAGGCACGGGCACTTACAGAGAACGGTGTGCGTGAGATCGTCCTGATTGCACAGGACAGTGCAAACTATGGACTGGATCGCTATAAGAAGCCAATGCTTCCCACGCTTCTGCGGGAACTGGCGAAGATTGAAAAGCTCGCGTGGATTCGCGTTCTCTACAGCTATCCGAAATACTTTACGGATGAGCTCATCGATGTGTTTGCAAATGAGCCGAAGGTTGTCAAATACGTTGACCTTCCGCTTCAGCATGCACACAATGCAGTGCTGCGTTCGATGAACCGCCCCGATACGCGCGAAAGTGTGGAAAAGCTGATTCATAAGCTGCGTGAGCGCATTCCCGGCGTGGCGATCCGTTCGACCTTCATTGTTGGTTTTCCAGGAGAGACAGACACACACTATCAGACACTCCGTTCCTTTGTAGAGAAGCAGCGCTTTGACAAGGTGGGGATCTTTACCTACTCCGAGGAAGAGGATACCCCTGCGGCGACGATGACGCAGAAGGTTGCAGAGGAGGTCATGCAGGAGCGTTATCACGATCTGATGAGCCTCCAGAGCAAGATCTCCGAGGAGATCAATATCGGACTGGAAGGGCATGAAACAGATGTCCTGATCGAAGGCCGCGATACGGAGCAGCAGGCGATTGCGGTCGGACGCTCCTATCGGGAAGCACCCGAGGTGGACGGTCAGATCTACATTGAGGGGGATGCGGAGAGTCGTGTCGGCGATATTGTCCGCGTCCGTCTCCTGCAGGGATTTACCTATGATATTGTGGGTGAGAGGGTGCATTGATGGACAACGTACATGAACCACTGCCCGTGCGTGTGGGAAGGGAACTAGGGGAAGCCGGGATGACGATTTCCTGTGCGGAGTCCTGTACAGGAGGGCTTCTCACGAGTACGTTGACGGACGTTCCCGGCAGTTCTGCCTATGTGATGGGCAGTGTTGTGTCCTACTCCAACGATGTGAAATCCCGCATCCTTCATGTTGCGGAGGATACTCTTGCTGCATATGGTGCTGTTTCGGAGGAGACGGCGCGGGAGATGGCGGAGGGGATACGCCAGCTCATGCAGACAGATCTTGGCGTCAGTATTACGGGCATTGCAGGACCTGACGGAGGATCGGCGGAGAAGCCGGTCGGATTGGTCTATATTTCCGTTTCCGATCGAAGGGGGACGGTTGTTCAAAAGAATTATTTTCGCGGGACAAGACTTGAGAACAAGCGGGCGGCTGTGGATAAAGCCCTTGCTATGATAAGGGATGTACTGAGGAGCTCCTGATGATGAAGAGATATCAAAAAATAGCTGCGATGATCGCTGCTGCTGCATTTTTTACGGGGACACCGTACGCATTTGCGGAGGTGGGGGCACAGACAGGGCAGGAAGTTCCTGCAGTGAATGCTGCGACCCCTGAACTTTCCTATGCATATGAAAGTGCGGCATATGGCTATCGGATTATGTGTCCAAAGAAGCCTGTCGGCGTCATTCCGGCAAGTGCTCTCTTTGAGAATCGTGAGGGTGAGATCCTGATCTTTGATAATGAGGAGTATCATATCAAATATGCGTGGGTCGTTCTTGTGAATGCCTTCCCTGAGGAGGCTCTGCCAAATCTCAATACGGTGAGCCCTGAGGAGGCGGCAACGCTGCTGCAGAAGATTATGGGCAGCAACGGCTATGAGGGGATCATGCTGATGAACCTGACCGATAGCAACAAGGCGATCTTTGCCATGACGGCCAAAGAGGTTGAAATTGATGAGGATGGTGATGGTACGCCGGATGCTACGGCAACGGCGAGCAACCAGATGGCCGTGCTCTTCTTCCGTGGGGAAAATGGTGCGCGCTATGGGCTCGAACTCATTGACAATCCGGAGCTTCGTGCTTCTTCTGTCGATACTTTTCTGGCAGGAGGACGTACTCTGCACACATTGCAGTGAGCGGTTGTTTTCATAACGAGGGAAAACAAAAGGAGAAATACCAATGAAGATGTCATCAAAGAAAACAATGCTTACTGCCGCGGTACTTGTGACACTTTCCTCGGGGACGGCTTTTGCTGCTACGCCGGGAACGGTGGATTCGCAGGAACTCTTTCATGCGAACCGTCTGGTGACAGATCCTGCCAATAAGCCTGCAGTGGAGGAAAATGCTGCATCGGATCGCTATGAGGCATCCATATCTGCGCAAAAGAAAGAGCATGTGAGTACCACTGCACCCGCTCCACGTACGCAGCCGACACAGCCCGTACGACTCCGTTGGGAGAGTGTTGATACACGGATTGCCGCGCGCAATAACGATCCCTCATTTACGCTTGCCACACAGAAGGCAAAGCCTGTCATCATTACGGCAGAGGATATCCGTCGTGAGGAGAAGCAGGCGGCGAAAGAGGGACGCCCCGTGCAGGAACTGGTCGGGGATGTGAATATGAATCGCCCCGCTCCGCCGCCCATCCCAAGAAAGGCAGCTCCTGCAGAGGCACTGGATACGTCAACTGAGACGATGTCGGATATGCCGGTGAAGGAGACCGCTCCGAATCCCCCTGTGCCGGTACAGAGCCGTGCGCAGCAGCCATCCATGGGAGAGATCGTGCATACGCCGCCTGCAGCTCCTTCGCAGTCCGAACAGCAAGTGTATGCTGTATCAGCTGTGACAGATCCTCCTGCCAATGTACCGATTGAACGTGAACAGCGTCCTACGCGACCGCGCTATCAGCAGATGCCGCATGAACAGTTCTCTCTGACACCTCCTGCCGAGAACGGTGCTCCGCCCAAACAGCCGAATCGTTTCGGTGCGCTCGGGAGTACAGTGGAGCAGCGCCCCATTGCTGCTCCCGTCAAAGATGTGCCCCCATCTGTTGAACACTCCGTTCGTCCCGTAGGCGTTCCGGAGATGGCTCCCCGTCAGATTGTGCGGAACAATGGGGAGGATCTTGCCGGTGTTTCGGATGAGGTGCGCCGTCATATCCTCGCAGGACAGCTTGCGATGGAGGTTCAGCTCCAGCGCGACCCAAGTGTCGCGGGAATGCGTGCGATTACGAAGGTGCTTCGCGAGAATACGACGCTGACACGACTTCAAAAGATTGACTTCCTGATCGGATTTGGCCGTGCGCTGCACCAGAGTGGACTTCCGCGTCAGCAGGAGGCACTTCTCATCAAGACGATTGCGGAGGCTTTCTGATCACTGCGCAGTAGGATACGGGGGAGAACGATGAAGCATTTCAACATTGCTGTGATCGCAGGGGACGGTATTGGCCCCGAGGTTATTGCCGAGGGAAAAAAGGTGTTTAGCGGAATTGCCAAGATGGACGGGGGCTTTTCCGTCTCGTTTGAAGATTTTCCATGGGGATGCGAATACTACCTGAAAACGGGCGCGATGATGCCGGCGGATGGGCTGGATACGCTGAAGAATTTCGACGCCGTTTATCTCGGTGCAGTCGGATATCCGGGGGTTCCCGATCATGTTTCTCTTGGCGGTCTTTTGCTGCAAATTCGCCGAGGATTCGATGAGTACATCAATCTCCGTCCCGTGCGTCTTCTCAAGGGGGCTCCGTGCCCTCTCGCAGACGTATCCACGGACGATATCAATATGATTGTCGTGCGTGAGAACAGCGAGGGCGAGTACGCGAATGTCGGTGCGCATCTCTATGCGGGGACAGATCGTGAGGTAGCTCTTCAGACAGGTGTTTTTTCACGGTATGGCTGTGAACGTGTCATTCGCTATGCCTATGAGCTTGCACGCAGGGAGAAACGCTCCCTCACATCGATCTCCAAAGGAAACGCCCTCCGTTACTCCATGGTCTTTTGGGATGAGATCTTTGACGAGGTTGGAAAGGAATATCCGGACGTTGAGACGCACAGCCTCCTCGTCGATGCAGCAAGCATGTTCTTTGTCAAAGATCCGAAGCGTTTTGAGATTGTTGTGACAAGCAATTTGTTCGGCGATATCCTCACGGATCTCGGAGCGGCGATTGCAGGCGGCATGGGGCTTGCCGCAGGTGCGAACCTCAATCCTGAGCGGAAGTATCCGTCGATGTTTGAGCCGATTCACGGAAGTGCCCCTGATATTGCGGGACAGGGGATTGCCAATCCGCTGGCATCGATCTGGTCGATTAGTCAGATGCTCGACTTCCTCGGAGAACAGGAATGGGCGGATCGCGTGCTCGCAGCGATTGAGACCTTGCTCGTGGAGCGCAGGACACTGACCCCTGATCTTGGCGGCACGGCAAAGACTTCGGAGGTTGGCAGTGCAATCCTTGCGATATTGGAACGTTGAGCGTAAATTTGCGTAAGAAAAGCGCGAGGTTATCAAATCCTCGCGCTCTATTTACATAATGGATGGAGCGTACATAAGATGAAAGAGAAGCGCATACGAAAGGCTGTCATTCCTGCAGCAGGATACGGAACACGATTTCTTCCCGCCACCAAGGCAACGCCGAAGGAAATGCTGCCCATTGTGGACAAACCCACCATCCAGTACATTGTCGAAGAGGCTCTTGCGAGCGGTATTGAAGATATCCTTATCATCAGCGGACACGGCAAGCGTGCCATCGAGGATCACTTTGACTCGGCTCCTGCGCTCGAACATGAACTCGAGCGAAAAGGAAAGATGGAACTTCTCGATGTGGTGCGGGAAACTACGGATGTAAACGTCCACTATGTCCGTCAAAAGTATATGCGCGGATTAGGGGATGCCATTTTTTGCGCACGCAGCTTCGTCGGTGACGAGCCCTTTGCAGTTCTCCTTGGCGATGATGTCGTCCTTCACCCGGAGCGGTCGGCACTGGGGCAGCTCATCGATGTCTATGAGGAGCGCGGCGGCTCTGTGCTCGGCTGCCAGATGGTGGCAGATGAACAGGTATCCTCGTATGGCATTGTTGCAGGTGAGACGCTTGAGAATCCACGCCTCATGCGGGTTTTCGATATGGTGGAAAAACCTTCTGTCGATGAGGCTCCAAGCCGTATGGCCGTGCTCGGACGCTATATCATCAGCCCCGCGATCTTCTCCATTCTCAGTGAGACGAAGCCGGGCAAGGGCGGTGAGATTCAGCTTACAGATGCACTCAAGGTTCTCGCGCAGCGTGAGGCGGTCTATGCCTATGACTTTGAGGGAAAACGTTACGATCTGGGGGATAAACTCGGATTCTTGCAGGCAACGGTTGAGTTTGCCCTGCGCCGCGCGGATCTCGGTGCAGATTTTAAGGCGTATTTGAAAGCCCTTGTAAAGACGATGTGAGGCGATCGGTTTGCGAAAGGAAAATCAGGCAAATCTGGCACTTGCCGTCAGTGTACTTGGTGCTGTCGGGACAGCAGGGCAGGGGAGCTCCCTCCTCGTTTCAACGATTCATCACGGATTCTTGGCGGCGACCATCGGTGGTCTTGCAGACTGGTTTGCAGTCAAGGCGATCTTCGGGCGTCCGCTCGGCATATCGCATCGGACGGACATCCTTCGGCGCAATCGCACACGTATCATGGAGTCCCTTGTCCGCTTTTCTGCGGATGATTTGCTCAGCAAAAAAAATATCATGGATGTGGTTGAGCGCGAGAAGATCGGTGCGCTCCTTGTGGAGTATTTGGAGCATCGCGGTGGGCGTGAACGGCTGATTGAGGCGGTCACGGATATCCTCCGTCATGTTGCCTCCGATGTGGACAGCCGCGGCATTGCAAAGGAGCTTGCGCCCTACGTGATGCAAGCACTCCATGCGCTCCCTCTGGAGGAAAGTTTTGCCGAACTTCTGGATGTCCTGACGGAAGAACCCCATGCAGACCGCATCTTCAATATGCTTGTCCGCATGGGGCAGCAGCTCGTTCGGACACAGGTGTTTCAGGATATTCTGCGTGAGAACATTGATTCCATACGTACGGAATATGAACGCGACGGTATGATACGCGCCTTTGTCCTATCCTTCTTCGATGATGAAATGATTGCCGAGTGGCTGACGGGACGCCTTGAGGAGATTCTAACATCTGCGATGGAGGCAAATGACCGCCATCATAGGGATGGGGTTCAGGCACTTACCTCCTTCGTAGTGGGGCTGCGTTCGAATCCAAAGGTATATGAGGCACTTCATCGCTATAAAATCCATGTGATCGAGCATCTTGAGATCGAGAACATTCTTTCCGACATCATCGAGCATCGCATGAAGGGAAGCCATCCCTTTTGGGTGCCCTATCTCAAGGAGATTCTCCATGAGAAACTGGATGTATTCGTCCATTCGGAGGGCTGGCAGCATCGTGCAGACCGATGGCTGAAAGACCTTGCTGCCGCAGAGGTGGAGAAACATCATGAGATGATTGCGGACTTTGTCAGGGACTACCTGAATCAAAAGTCGGATGATGAGCTCATTGCCTTTGTCGAGGGAAAGGTGCGTACCGACCTGCAGATGATTCGTGTGAATGGTGCCATTGTTGGTGCATTTGTTGGCATGGGGTTGTCGCTCCTTGTAACACTCGCGGAAAGGATGTGGGGGCTATGACGCGAACGTGGAACAAGGCGGATACTGCACTCTTTTCTTCCTTTCTCCTTTTCCTGATCTCGCTTGCCCTGCATCTGCAGTTTCCGTCCGCACTCTGGACAGATGGGCTGCTCATGGTCAGTGAGGCGGCTCTGGTCGGCGGCGTTGCGGACTGGTTCGCCGTCACGGCACTCTTTCGGAAGCCGCTCGGCTTTCCGTATCACACGGCGATATTGCCACGTCGGCGAGACAGCTTGATCCGTGCGATCACCGTTATGGTACAAAAAGAATTTTTTTCACGACGGAAGATTTTTCGGCACATCGAGAAAATTCATCTGCTCCCGATGCTGCAGGCGTTTCTGCATAAAAAGGAAACGGAAGATCAGCTGACAGGTACGGTGCTTCATTTTATCCGTGCGGCATTCCTGCGCAAAAACAACAAAAAGGCAATTACCTATCTGTCGGCTCGTCTGAAACAGCTGCTTCTGCGCGAAGATCCATCGGAACTCATGAATCGCTTTGCTGTTTTGTCCGCTGCAAATGGCTGGGATCAGCAGGCCCTTTCACGAATCGTCTCGCTTCTTGCACGCGAGGTATCCAGCGAGGAAACGCGGCAGTCCATTCGTGATGCACTGGCAGAGCTCGAACGCGAAAAACTCGGGGACGGATTCCTGTCGCGTCTCCTTGAGGTGACCAATACAGTCAATCTGGACGAGGGGGCAGAACTGATTCAGCGGCATACCTGCCATGTGCTTGCTGAGTTGGGCAGGGATGATTCGCCACTACAGAAAAATGCCGTTGTCCTCATGCGGGATTGCCTATCGGATTTGCGTCAAGATGCAGAGTTGATGCACCTCGCCCGTCAGCTGCAGGAGCGGCTTGCGTACGAACTTCCGATTGATGAGACGATTGCACGTCTCTTCCGTGGAATGCGAAAGCACTTTCAGATGGACTTGAAGCGTGAAGTTGACCCGATCGCGGAGCATATGCCGGCGTTCTATACGCACCTGCAGACGATCCTCCATATTGAATATCAACACATGCTCTTGTTGGTTGAGGAGCGTCCGGAGCTTCAGAAGATCATTGCAAAGGTACTGTATGATCTCTTGGCACGTTCGGCACTTCACGCACAGACCCTCGTCGGTGTGATTGTAAGCAGCGTCCTTTCGCGTCTCACCGACGAGGAGCTGAATCATCTTATCTATGACAAGGTAGAGGAGGATCTGCTCTGGATTCGAGTCAATGGTTCGCTTGTCGGCGGATGTATCGGGCTGTTTCTCTTCATCTGCATGAACATCTTCTCGTAATGGAATCAGATGAAGTACATCAGATTTTCGTTGCTCTCCTCGCGATTCAGTGCGCTTAGAAGATCCTCCAATGTAATCGCATTCAGTGTCTCATAGATACTCTTGTCCAGTACATCGAAGACCTCACGGGCAAGAATATGATTGAGCTGATCCATCTTTTCAGACGCTGGTCCGGTTTTTTCGATCAGGGAGATCTCGATGGAGGCGAGAATATCATAGGCACTGATCGCGCGTGGATGACGCGCGAGCTGGTAGCCGCCCTGTGAACCCTTGATCGAGTTGACTAGCTTGCTGCGTTTGAGCAGGGAGAAAACCTGCTCAAGATAGATCTTGGAGATGCCGAGATGTTCCGATATGCTGATGATCGTGATGGGGGAGGAGGCATCGTAGTTGCGTGCAAGATACACCATTGCGGCAATGCCGTAGCGACCCTTTGCGGAGATCTTCATTGACTCATCCTCTTTCGTAAAACATAGTTATTCTATCAATATAATATGTTAAAAACACAAAAAAGTCAAACAAAAAATCCCTTCTCATAAGAGAAGGGGATTTTATATTGCAAAATATGGAGCGAATTAACGCTTCGAGAACTGGGATGCCTTACGTGCCTTCTTGAGACCGTACTTGCGGCGTTCCTTCTCACGCGGGTCACGCGTGACAAAACCTGCCTTCTTGAGGGCAGGACGCAACTCTGCATCCATCTCAATGAGTGCGCGCGTAATGCCGTGGCGAATTGCACCGGCCTGACCGGATGCACCGCCGCCGGATACGTTGGCAATGACATCGTATTTATCGACCGTCTCCGTCAGGTTGAGCGGCTGACGAACGATCAGCTCGAGGGTCTTGAGACCGAAGTATTCTGCCATCTCACGACCGTTGATCGTAACCTTGCCGTCGCCCGGAACGAGGCGAACGCGTGCAACTGAGGTCTTGCGGCGACCCGTGCCGTAGTAAGTGACTTGTGCCATCGAACAGATTCCTCCTTTTACGAAACTCAGCGAATATCAAACGCCAACGGTTCGGGCTTCTGTGCTGCGTGGGGGTGCTCGGGACCGACGTAAACATTCAGCTTACGGAAGATCTCTGCGCCAAGACTGTTCTTCGGCAGCATACCCTTGACAGCGTGTTCGATGACGCGGGTCGGGAAACGATCGAGCATCTGACCGGCAGTCGTAAAGGTCGTGCCGCCCTGATAGCCGGAGTGACGGAAGTAGGTTTTGTCCGTCAGCTTCTTTCCCGTGAACTTGACTTTTTCAGCATTGATAACGATGACATAATCGCCGGTATCAACGTGCGGCGTGTAGATGGGCTTGTTCTTGCCGCGCAGAACCTTTGCAATCTCTGCTGCAAGACGACCGACCGTCTGATTCTCGGCGTCTACAACATACCACTTGCGTTCAATATCGGCGGCTTTTGCCATAACCGTTGTTTTCACGTAATTCCCCCCTATGAGAGTAAGAGCATTCAATATGTAGAGTTGATGCAATATCCACTCATGCTTCCGGGGCTAATGGACACATGAAAAATATCACACGTCGCTATTCTAAAAAATTTTGACCGGAATGTCAAGGCATTTTATCCATTGCGTGCTTTACTTTTTCCGCAATGCCGCACATTTTTTTCTTTGGCACGGAGCAAGCCGCAATACGTACGCCCATTTTCAGAGGCACAGCGAAAATGAGATCCTCGTGAAGCAGGTTGCAGACCGCCTGCGGATCTGCGGCAGGAATAGCGAGGAAGAAACCGCCCTTATAGGGGAGTGCGGGAAGTCCGCACTGTGCCGCTTCCTGCATAAAGATATCGCCGCGCTCCTGCACAAGGTGATAGAGTGCATCTCGTTCCGCCTCGTACGAGGCATAGGCAGTCTTGTCCTGCTGGATACGCGTCAGGAGGGTCATTGCCCCGCGGTTGATGTTCGACCACGTCGCGCGTGCCGCATACTTGCTGATTTCACCGAATTCGTCAATGACTGCCTTGCTTGATGAGAGTGCAATCAGCGCACCGCAGCGCTGTCCGTAGAACGTGTATGCCTTGGACATGGAGAAGGCAAAGAGCGTCAGGATGTTTTCCGGCAGATTGGAAAACTTCTGCATAAAGGCGCGTGCTTCGTGCTTTTCTCCCGCAAAGTCGATGTAGGCGATGTCGACGAGCAGATGGATTTTCTTTCCCGCGGCGGCGTGTTTCTTCACGCAGTCCAGCACATGATTCCAGTCCTCGGAGGAGAGGCTATACCCTGTCGGATTGTGCGCCGGCGTATTGAGGATGATGAGCAAGCTCTCCTGCTTCTTGAGGAGTGTGTCAACCGATGCAGCAAATGCCGTATGGTTGAAGTTGTTTGCCTCATCAAAGAGTTGGAAGTTTGTCACAGAGGCGCCGAGTTCCTGACAGATGACATTGTACGTTCCCCAGAACCAATCTGAGGTGAGCACCTGATCGCCCTTTTCCACATAGTTGTCGACAGCGGTACGCAGTGCGCCCGTTCCGCCTGCGGTTGCAATCGCGCCAAGATATCCTGCGGGACGGTTTCCGGCAAATGTGATGTCGATCGCCGCCTCTAGATACTCCGGAAGCCCCGAAATCGGTGCGTAGGCAATATAATCCTCAATGGGCAGGGAGCGGAAGACGCGCTCGACCGTGGGGAGATGGGCAAGTTTTCCGGCGTCGTCCATCACCGCTCCAATGGTTGCGTTCACAACGCGTTCCTCGCCGTGTTCGGCGATTGCGGCGCGGCATGCCGCAGCAGCACCGAAAATTGCGTCCTTCAGTCTCCTTGATGCCGCGTGTGATGCCGCCATCTGAATAGCCATGTGTATACGCTCTCCTTTTCGTTTTGAAAGCACGGATTATTGAAACCCTCCGACGGAGCGGCAGGGCTTCAATAATCCGTGCTTTCCCTAAAATGCACTATGATGATAGCGCGTTGTTCTGTTTATGTCCACAGGATATGTGGGTGTATACAAGTATTCTTATGCGTTCGGGAAGAACTCATCGTGAATGCGGTTGACTGCATCCTTCACACTGCCGCCCTTGATGAGGCAGGAGATGCTGATCTCCGACGTGCTGATGATCTCAATGTTGATATCTGCGCTCGAGAGTGCGCCAAACATGCGCGAGGCGATTCCGGGGCTGCCGAGCATTCCTGCACCGACAATCGAGATCTTCGCAACATCGTTGTCGATGGCGACGGCAGATGCTTTGATTTCTGCAGAGATGCCCTCGACGACCTCTTTT
Organism: Centipeda sp. (in: firmicutes); assembly: GCF_057271695.1. NCBI lineage: Bacteria > Bacillati > Bacillota > Negativicutes > Selenomonadales > Selenomonadaceae > Centipeda > Centipeda sp. (in: firmicutes). The sequence continues at coordinate 1,279 of NZ_DBHIVL010000061.1, read as the reverse complement.
GCTTCCTCTGCATCGATGGTGGCGACGGTAAAGACCATATCCGTCATATTGGATTCGGCACTGCGAATGCTCTGTACAATCATATCCACGTCGATGTTGGCATCTGCAAGCGCAGAGAAAATCTTGTGTGCGACACCGGGAACATTGGAAACACCGAGAACCGTGATCTTGGAGACCTGCTCGTCATGCGTGACACCGCGAATGATAAAGGACTTTTCTTCCACTGTATATTCCTCCCTAATGATGGTACCCGGCTCCGAGGTAAAGGTTGAGCGAACGTGAATGGGGATGCCGTAGAGCTGCCCCATCTCGACAGAGCGCGGCTGCATGACGCCCGCACCAAGACGCGCCATCTCAAGCATTTCGTTGTAGGTGATCTCCTGCATACGGCGTGCACCCTTGGCAATGCGTGGATCTGCGGAATAGATCCCATCGACATCCGTGAAGATCTCACAAGTATCCGCACCAATTGCACCCGCTATCGCGACAGCGGAAGTATCTGAGCCGCCGCGCCCGAGGGTCACGGGATTGCCTGCCGCATCCGTGCCTTGGAATCCTGCAATAACAACAATATTGCCCTTGTTCAGTTCCTCGTGTACGCGTTCCGGCTGAAGTCCGAGGATGCGTCCCTTCGTATGCGCGCTGTCAGTCCTCATGCCTGCCATTGCTCCCGTAAGGGATATGGCAGGATGCCCCAAGGAGCGGAATGCCATTGCAAGGAGTGCGATGGAAACTTGCTCGCCCGTCGTCATGAGCATATCCATTTCACGCGCATACTGATAGGGGCTCTCCACAACCTCACCCGCGAGGGCGATGAGATCATCCGTTGTGTCGCCCATGGCTGAAACAACCATGACAATGCGATCATCGGGGGCTTTCTCACTCAGGATTCGCTTTGCTACATTTTTGATTTTTTCAGGCGTAGCCACCGAGCTCCCGCCAAATTTCTTTACAATTAGTGCCATATAATGTCCCCCTATGGTATTAAGATGATTCCCATAATGGTGAATGCTGAACGCATTATAGCGTAAAAATGAATCACTGTCTAGTAAGGAGCGTATTGATGGGCAGAGGAGATCGATAAAAATATGACCTTACTCCATACAGCGCACAGAGTAAGGTCATATAAAGGAAGCACTGATAAATTCAGCCGCGCCATCTTGATGCATCTTTTTTGCCCGCACTGTGTCGGCAAATCTCCACATAGCTTTGGCTATGCGTCCGATTTGCCTCCTTGTTCGGACGAAAAAATCTACGCCAATCTGACGGACTTCATTTT
>NZ_DBHIVL010000060.1:0-14801 GCF_057271695.1 Centipeda sp. (in: firmicutes) | reverse complement strand
GACGAAAAAATCTACGCCAATCTGACGGACTTCATTTTATCAGCGATTCCTTTACCTCCGCTGCAGCTCCTTTCCCACAAAAATTATGCCTGTGTGCCGCTCACTTGACGACGAGCACGGGGCACTTCGACTGCTCCACAACGTACTGGCTGACGCTGCCGAGCAGGACGCCCTTCACCACGCCGAGGCCGCGGCTGCCCATGACAATGAGATCGATGTCATTCGTCTCTGCAAAGTCGAGAATGACCACTGCGGGCGAGCCCGTGTCCGAGAACGACTCCTTTGCGACGCCTGCGGACACCATCTCAAGCGCGCGGTCAAGGATGACGTTCCCCGCCTTCGTTACGGAGTCGAGGATCGCGTCCGAGAGGACGGCGTTGATCGCGAGCTGGTTGATGTTCGCGACGTAGAGAAAATTCAGCTTTGCGCCGCAGATCTCTGCAAGCATCACAGCTTTTTCAATCGCACGGTCGGCACCCTCCGAGCCATCCACCGGCACCAAAATATTCTTCATCATGGCAGTTCCTCCTCACTTTACAGAACATGAACCATATAAAAGCGAATCCGCACTTCCCGCGACCATGACGCTGGAATGTGCATGTTCCAAAACGGTCTGTGTGACGCTCCCGAGCAGGAATCCACTCATGCGCGAGAGCTTGCGTCCGCCGATCACAACGAGATCGATGCTCTCCTCATCAATGAAGCGCAGGATCTCGTCCGTCGGTGCACCTGTACGGTGCACGCGCTCGGATATCACCGCATCGGGCAGGAGTGCCGTCGATGCGGAAAAAATCTCGTGCGCCTCCTCTGCCGCCGGCCGTACCACGCTCTCCGGCAGCCAAGCTACCTCCCCCTCATCCGTACATTGGTCGAACGGAGACACATAGAGGAGGTACGCCGTCGCATGCATGACACGTGCAATCTCACCCGCCAGACGAACAGCACACAGCGACTCCCGTGAGCCGTCCACAGGTACGAGAATGCGCACGTATTTCAGCTCTTGCTCCATCGCGCACCTCCCGTCCCGCCTTGTTTATTGTATTTATTCGCGAAATTCTGTCAAACTCCTTCTTTATTCCGACGATTATTCTGCACAACGAAAAAAAATTGACGTGCCCCGCCGAAAATGATAGACTGACTCTACATATAAGTGAGTAAAGGGGCGCATATCATGGGAGAAGAACAAACCGTGCAGACAGAGGCGGAAGTCGCTCAGTCCACACGCATTTCGGACATCTACGCTGCAGCGAAGCGACTGGAAGGGATTGTGCGAAAAACACCGCTGATATACAGTGAGTTCTTCTCCGACATCTCCGGCAACGCGACCTATCTGAAGCTCGAAAATCTCCAGACGACAGGCGCGTTCAAGCTGCGCGGCGCGTACAACCGCATCTCCATGCTCACGGAGGAGGAGAAAGCGCGCGGTGTCATCACCGCCTCAGCCGGCAATCACGCACAAGGAGTCGCCTATGCCTCCCAAAAACTCGGCGTAAACGCAGTCATCTGTATGCCCGCGACAACACCGATCCTCAAGGTCGAGGCGACGCGTGCGCTCGGCGCAACGGTCATCCTCCACGGCAACGGATTTGACGACGCCTACGCACACAGCCTCACACTGCAAAAGGAGAAGGGCTACGTCTATATCCACCCGTTCAACGACCACGATGTTATCGTCGGGCAGGGCACGATCGCCCTCGAGGTGATTGACGCACTCAAGGACGTGGATGTGATCCTCGTCCCCGTTGGCGGCGGCGGGCTTGCCTCGGGCGTTGCGCTCGGCGCGAAGCTCGTCAATCCGCAGGTAAAGGTCATCGGTGTCGAGCCGGAAAACGCCGCGTGCATGAAGGCGGCACTCTCCTGTGGGCGCACAATCACCCTACCCTCTGCCGACACGGTTGCGGACGGTTGCGCCGTGCGTACGGCGGGCAAGCTCACGCTCGAGTTCTGCCGCCGCTATCTCGACGAGATCATCACGGTTTCTGAGATGGAGATCATGAGCGCACTGCTCTCCCTCATCGAAAAGCACAAACTCATCGCCGAGGGCGCAGGCGTCCTCTCCCTCGCCGCGCTCAATAAACTGCGTATAAAGGACAAGAAGATCGCGGTACTCGTCAGCGGCGGCAACATCGACATCTCCACGATTTCCGCACTCATCTCAAAGGCACTCATCTCGCGCGGCAGAGTGTTCCGCTTCTCCGTCCAGCTGCCCGACAAGCCGGGGCAGCTTCTCACCGTCGCACAGATCCTCACAGAGCAGGACGCGAACGTCATCCGCCTCGACCACGATCAGACGATGGTAACGGACAGCTTCCAAAAGGTACAGCTCACCGTCACCGTTGAGGCACACGGACAGGAGCACATCGACCGTATCGTCGCGGCTCTTGCGTCGAACGGATTTGAAATCAACAAGATATACTGACCATAAGAAAGGATCTTTCAGCGTATGACATCCGCCCCGATGAAATGTATCGATCAGGATACGGCACAGCATCTCGCCGATCTCTTCAAGACCCTCGGCGATCCGACCCGTATCAAGATTCTCTCACTCCTTGCGGCGGCAGACGAACTGCGCGTCTATGACATTGCGGACGGTCTCGAAATGGGACAGTCTGCCATCTCCCATCAGCTGCGCGTTCTCCGCACCGCCCGTCTCGTCAAATTTCGCCGCGACGGCAAGGAGGTACTCTACTCGATTGATGACGATCATGTTCTGAAACTCCTCAGCCAAGGACTTGAGCATGTGCAGCATGCATAATACAAAATGAAAGGATGTTGCTCCATGAAACGCCGCCTCTTTCTCTGCACCGGCATTGCACTCATGCTTGCGGCAAGCACGGCGTTCGCCTCCCCTACCCTACGCGCGGGTTCGCACGGACATGAGGTGCTTGTCCTCCAACAGGCACTTCAGAAGGCAGGCTACAAAATCAAGACCGCAGACGGCGTCTTTGGCAAGGAGACAGAATGCGCCGTCGCCGAGTTCCAGCGCGACAGCAAGATCAAGATCACGGGCGTAGTCAACAATGCGACGTGGCGTGCGCTCAAGGAGCTCCCCGCAAAGAAGACATGGGGCATTGATGTCCCGCCGCCCGCCGAGAAGAAACTTCCTCTTGCCCCCAATGGCAAGCCCATCCTACCTGCAAGCAAGGTCTCCGATGTCATCAAAACGGCGAAGTCGTACATGGGAACGCCCTATGTATTCGGCGGTACAACGCCGAAGGGATTCGACTGCTCCGGCTACCTCCAATACGTCTTTCAGAAGCATGGCATTACCATTCCACGCACAGCAGATGAGCAGTACAAGCTCGGTCTCCGAACAAAAAGCACAAAGGAGCTTGTGCCCGGCGACCTCGTTTTTTTCGAGACCTATGAGAAGGGCGCATCCCACTGCGGCATCTACCTCGGCAGGGACGAGTTCATCCATGCCTCCACGAGCAAGGGCGTACGTGTCGATGCACTGTCGAACGACTACTGGAAACCGAGGTTCCTCGGCGGCAAGCATATTGTGAAATAGCCGCGTTATTACATTAGAAGGATTGAGGATTGATATGATACAGATTTTTCATCGCTTTATGGGTGCTGTCCTGCTTTTTTCCGTTGTAGTTTCGGTAACGGCATATGCAGCTGACCAGGAAACAGATCCCTATCATGTGGACTGGAAAGAGCCACAGACACGCCGCATTGAAGTCCAACGCCCTCCAACCATGGAGACATGGGGCGTTGTAAAACAAGGTAATGTGCGAACGAAATTCCTGCGCTCCATCCCCTATTTGTATAGCTCCTATGAACTGCACGAGATCCATAAGGACGGCAAAGTCGAGTATCTTTTTCATGTGCAGGGTGAGTACGGCAGTGACGGAACAGTGCCGCGCCTCACCATTGGAACGAAAGAGGACACGGCGTTTGAGTTGACTCCTGTCTCTGCAGAGGATCTCAAAACCATCCCCTCCAAAGACTATACCGACTATTGGTATTACGCTGGAGATCTCTCCCGCTGGACAGCACTCGAGGAGTCGGCAAAGCGCGGAAAGGTAAATGCGTACTTCTATTATTCCCCAAACGGCAAAGGAAGTCGTGACGAGATCTCCCCGCTCGTAAAACGCATTCCGCGCTGGCTCACACTGCCCATCGAGGAATGCAATGCATATGGACCAAAGTACAGCGTCTTCTATCCCGGAATGTCGGCAAAGGAACTGCGCGATGCCATCGCCTATCGCTCCAACGCACATTATGAGAGCGGGCGTGCCAAAACATCAAATAAATACGTCTTTGCCGATGAGGGAAATCTCCCCTCATTTGCCTTGCATCCGTCGTGGTCTATGGCAGAGGTACATTATGTGACATTCCGTGAAGAGCCCGCAGGGACTTGGGTGAATTGGGACTACTGGGAGTCCATGTCGAGTGGCATTCATCCACTTGACACGATTGGATACATCACACAGGCAGTCTACATTGATCTCTATCCGACAAAGTATTATGGCTTTACGCTGAAAGGACATGCCGAGAAGAAAAAATGGATCATTGACACCGTTGATACAAAAAGGCATCCGGAACTCGCAGCAGTTACACCGGGTGATGTCATCAAAGCCCTCAACGGGATTCCGGTTGACGGCTATCCGAAATATGTCGCCGAATACCTCATGTACTACAGCAATCTCGGCGATTTGAACCTCGTACTGGAAAACAAAGAAGCAGGACTCTATGAAGTTACCGTACGCTCTTTGATCCATCTGCCACTTCCAGCGATTGACTATGCAGCAGCGAACGAAAAGTCAAAGCTCCGCTATACGAGAAAACCAATCCAGGAGTTTCGCCTTGACGGAGCAGTCCCCTTTGAGATCTTTGACCCGCTTGGAAATCCCACCGCTCATATAGAATCCCCACGTACGGATTGGATTCTTGAACATTTTCATGCACAGAGACCACACACCATGCCTCTCGGCAAGTATTTTGCTGCAGCAGCCCCGCAATATTGAGGAAGCACTGATAAATTCAGCCGTGCCATCTTAACGCATCTTTTTCTCGCACAGTGCCCTTGATTCTCCACATAGCCCCAACTTATGCGTCCGTTTTGCTTCCTTGTGTGGACGAAAAGTAATCTAAGCGTCTATTTTATCAGTGATTCCTTGACTTTTCCCTGATCGCTCATTATAATAGGGCGATATCGGGATGTAGCGCAGTTTGGTAGCGCGCTTGCTTTGGGAGCAAGATGTCGCAGGTTCAAATCCTGTCATCCCGACCACTGCACCTGTAGCTCAGTTGGATAGAGCAACGGCCTTCTAAGCCGTGGGTCGAGGGTTCGAATCCCCCCAGGCGCACCATCGACATTCACCGTATCGCAGCAAGCGATACGGTTTTTTGTTGCATATAATGAAAATAAAAAAGATGTGAGTATCACTCTCACATCTCGGATCTCATTATGGTGGAGACAAGGGGGATCGAACCCCTGACCTCTTGCATGCCATGCAAGCGCTCTCCCAGCTGAGCTATGCCCCCGCGCAATCTGCGCTGACAAAGGCTAGTATAGCGAAAAGCGCGTGCCTTGTCAAGGCTGAATTTTAAGGATGTGTGCCGTTCACCCCTCCGCATTGCGCTTCTCATACGCGCCGCTCAGGATGTCCGCCCACCACGCTTCATGTGCCTGATACCACGCAATGGTTGTCTGGATACCGTCGTCGAATTTCGTTGCGGGCTGCCATCCGAGCTCGCGGCCGATCTTCGTCGGGTCGATTGCATAGCGGCGGTCATGCCCCTTGCGGTCGGTGACATAGGAGATCTGATCCTCCCCTTTGCCAAGGGCACGCAGGATCGTTCGCACGACCTCAATATTGGATCGCTCGTTATGTCCGCCGACGTTGTAGACCTCGCCCTCCGTCCCGCGCCGCAGAATCACATCAATCGCAGCACAGTGATCGTCAACGTGCAGCCAGTCGCGCACATTCAGCCCGTCGCCATAGACGGGCAGCTTTTCCCCCTGCATCGCGCGGATGAGCATGAGAGGGATGAGTTTTTCGGGGAACTGAAATGCGCCGTAGTTGTTCGAGCACCGCGAGATCGTCACGGGTACGCCATAGGTGCGTGCATACGCCTGTACGATGAGATCGGCAGATGCCTTCGACGAGGAGTATGGACTCGACGCGTGGAGAGGTGTCTCCTCCGTAAAGAGGAGATCAGGGCGGTCAAGAGGCAAGTCGCCATAGACCTCGTCCGTTGATACCTGATGATAGCGCTGAATACCGTATTTGCGGCAGGCATCCATCAGTACGCTCGTCCCGATGATATTTGTACGCAGGAAAATCTCGGGATTTTCGATGGAGCGATCCACGTGGGATTCCGCTGCGAAGTTGACAACAATATCCGGCTGCTCGTGTTCAAAGAGCGCATAGACTGCTGCGCGATCCGCGATGTCACCGCGCACGAACGAGAACTGCGGATTCTCCTGCGCCGCGTCGAGCGTTGCAAGATTGCCCGCATAGGTCAGCGCATCATAGCAGACAATCGCATCCTCGGGGTGCTCACGCAGCTCGTAGTAAACAAAATTCGCGCCAATAAACCCCGCGCCGCCCGTCACGATAATCTTCATACTCTCTGCTCCTTTTTATTTCTTGCCTTGTGATGGATATTCGACGCCGCCTCATATTTTCCTTTATTTACAAATAACAAACATTCGTGCTATACTATGCAAAAGGAGGGATGACCGTGAAGGAGCGTACCTATATTGCGATTGATCTCAAGGCGTTCTATGCGTCCGTCGAGTGTATGGAGCGTGGGCTCAATCCGCTGACGACGCATCTCGTTGTCGCGGATGAGAGCCGTACGAGCAAGACGATCTGTCTCGCCGTTTCCCCCGCGCTCAAGGCGCACGGCATCGGCGGACGCCCGCGCCTCTTCGAGGTCATTCGTGCCGTGGCGCAGGCAAATGCGCGGCGCAAGTACCGTGCTCCCCAGCGTACGCTCACAGGCGAGACGACGGATGCCGCAGAGCTCGCGGCAAATCCCGCACTCGGCATCGCCTACCATGTCGCGCCGCCGCGCATGGCACTCTATATGGACTACAGTATGCGGATCTATGAGATCTACCTGCGGCACGTCTCCCCCGCCGACATCCACATCTACTCCATTGACGAGGTCTTTATCGACGTGACGAGCTATCTCTACACAGGGAACATCTCAGCGCACGACTTTGCCATGCGCCTCATTCGCGATGTGCTGCGCGAGACAGGCATTACGGCAACGGCGGGAATCGGAACGAACCTCTACCTCGCGAAGGTCGCGATGGACATCGTAGCAAAGCATATGAAGCCGGATGCGGACGGCGTTCGGATCGCGCAGCTGGATGAGATGAGCTACCGCAGACACCTCTGGGCGCATCGCCCGCTGACGGATTTTTGGCGCGTCGGCAGAGGCTATGCAAAGAGACTCGAGGAGAACGGGCTCTATACGATGGGCGATATCGCACGCTGCTCACTTGGGCAGACAAATGCACGGCACAACGAGGATCTGCTCTACCGCCTGTTCGGCGTACAGGCGGAGCTGCTGATCGATCACGCATGGGGCTATGAGTCCGCGCGCATGGAGGACATCAAGAACTACCGCCCGAAGTCGCGGAGCACCCATATGGGACAGGTGCTGCAAAATCCGTATACGGCGCAGAAAGCCCGCCTCGTTGTCTGGGAGATGGCGGACACACTCTCCATCGACCTTGCCGAAAAACGCATCACGAGCGACCGTCTCGAGCTCACGATCGGCTATGACATTGAGTGCCTGACCCGCCCCGAGATCCGCGCCAACTATCACGGGCGCATTCGCACAGATCGCTACGGGCGGCGCGTCCCGTGGCCATCGCACGGCAATGTGCACATCGAGCGCGGAGCGGGAACAAATGCCATTATGAAAGCACTGACCGATCTTTTCGACGAGATTGTCAATCCGGCGCTTCTCATTCGCCGCCTTACCATTTCCGCACAGCATCTGATGACGGAGGAGCAGCGTGTCGCTGCTGCCGAGCAGATGAGCCTCTTTACTGCCGAGGAAACGACGGAGAGCACGATGTCCCCTGCCGAGATTGCCGCGCAGAAAAAAGAAAAGGCATTGCAGGAGGCAATCATCGCCATCAAGAAAACCTATGGGAAAAACGCCATCCTACGCGGATCGAATCTCATCGACGGTGCAACGGCACGTCTGCGCAATGCGCAAATCGGCGGACACAAGGCATAGCGAAGGGAGAACCTCATGCAGCGAAGAATCGAGGACTATGCGGACATCATCCACCTGCCGCGTCCCGTCTCAAAGACACATCCCCCAATGTCCCTGCGCGACCGTGCGGGACAGTTCGCCCCCTTCTCTGCGCTCACAGGGCTGCACGCCGCCGCTGACCGCACGGTGCAGGAAAATACTGCACGGTGCAGCGAATACAGTCCACCTGAGCATAGTGCTTGACAAAAACGAAAAACCCCGTTAAAATACAATATCATGTCGGGATGTGGCTCAGCTTGGTAGAGCGCATCGTTCGGGACGATGAGGTCGCAGGTTCAAATCCTGTCATCCCGACCATCTTCATAGCGTATGAGCCGGAGCCCTTGGGGAGGGTCGCCGGCATTTTTATTTTGGAGGTAGGGATATGGGAGACAAATGCACGCGCTGCAGCTGGGTCAAATTGGATGATCCCATCTATGTGAAGTACCATGACGAGGAGTGGGGCGTTCCGCTCCACGACGACCGCGCACTCTACGAACTCTTCATCCTTGAGACGTTTCAGGCGGGTCTTTCATGGGCGACAATCCTGCACAAGCGCGAGAACTTTCGCCGCGCCTACGAGGGCTTTATCCCTGAGCGTGTCGCAGCGTTCGATGCAGCAAAGGTCGAGGAACTAATGCAGGATGCGGGGATTGTGCGCAATCGCCGCAAGATCGAGGCAAGCATTGTGAACAGCCGTATCTTCCTCGACATCGTGCGCGAGTTTGGCTCATTTGACCGCTATATCTGGGGCTTTACGAATGGAAAACCCGTGCGCGAGAGCTGCGAACTGCGCACAACCTCACCGCTCTCTGACAAGGTGTCGAATGACCTCAAGAAGCGCGGCATGCGATTCGTCGGCTCGACCTGCATCTACTCGACACTGCAGGCGATTGGTGTGCTTGCGGCGCACACGGACACGTGTGCCTGGAGCAAGTCATGACACACACGGGCGATCCGCGTCTCGCAGCCCTGCGTGCCGCCTTCCCCTTCACCGTCCCCATCCTCGCCGGTTTTCTCTTTCTCGGACTCGCCTACGGCATCTATACGAATGTCTCGGGCTTCTCGTTCTGATACCCGATGGCGATGAGTGCGATCATCTTTGGCGGCTCGCTCGAATTCATCGCGACGGCACTCCTGCTGAGTTCGTTTGCTCCTCTGCAGACCTTCCTGCTCGCGCTGATGGTGCAGGGGCGGCACATTTTCTACGGCATCTCCATGTTCGAGAAATATCGCGGCACAGGCTGGAAGAAGCCATACCTCATCTATGGCATGTGTGATGAGTCGTTCTCCATCAACTACACGACGAAGATTCCGCAGGGTATCGATGCGGGCTGGTTTATGTTCTTTGTGACCCTGCTGAACCAGATCTACTGGGTCGCGGGCGCAACCATCGGTGGACTGGTCAGCACGCAGCTCCCCATCAATACGGAGGGCATTGAGTTCGCAATGACAGCACTCTTCGTTGTCATCTTTATCGAGCAGTGGCTGAACGATCCGCAGCACTATACGGGAATCCTCGGACTCGCAGCTGCAGGCATCGCACTCGCCGTCTTTGGGCGTGAGGCTTTTATGCTCCCGACCATGTTCATCATTCTCGCGGGATGCCTCGCACTGCGCCCCTTCATCGAAGGGAGAGAGACGCCATGACGTTCACTGAACAGAGTATTACCATCGGGCTCTGTGCGCTTGCGAGTGTACTCACGCGCGCCCTCCCCTTTCTCCTGCTCTCGGAGAAGAAGCCAACACCGCCTATGGTCCGCTATCTTGGCAACGTCCTCCCGGCTGCCGTCTTTGGGATGCTTGTCGTCTACTGTCTCAAGGACACAACATTGTTCAGCGGAAATCACGGTCTACCGGAGCTGGCAGGAATTCTTGTGACGGCAGTATTGCATCTGAAATTTCGCCAGATGCTCCTCTCCATTGGAGGAGGGACGGCGGTCTATATGATACTAATTCAATACGTATTCAACCCATAAAAAAATTCCCCATAAAGGGGAATTTTTTTATGGTTACATATAGTCATCCGCCGTGCGGGTCTTTGCCTTCTTGCCGAGGCCGAGCATACGCGAGATGCGGTCGACAATGACATAGAACACGGGAATGAGGAAGATACCGAGAATGGAGGCAAAGAGCATGCCGCCGACAACGGCGACGCCCATGCCGTTACGCGCCGCAGCACCCGCACCGGATGCCATGCAGAGAGGCAGACAGCCGATGATGAACGCGAACGATGTCATGAGGATCGGACGGAGACGCAGCCCCGCCGCCTGAATCGTCGCTTTCAAGGGATCCATGCCGCGATCGACGCGTATCTTTGCGAACTCGACAATCAGAATTGCATTCTTTGCCGCAAGACCGATGACCATGATGACACCGATCTGCATATAGACGCTGTTCTGATAGCCCGCCGCAGGAATGCCAATCGTGCCGAAGATCGTCGCGAGGATGTACTCGGAGAAGAGTGCCCCGAAGATGCCGGTCGGCACGGTGAAGAGCACGGCAAACGGTACGCTCCAGCTCTCATAGAGTGCAGCAAGACAGAGGAAGACGAAGACAAGACAGAGTGCAAGCACCTGCATGGTCGAATCCGCCGACTTTTTCTCCTCGCGGCTCTGCCCCGACCATTCGATGCTGAATCCGGAGCCTGCGTGCTTCTGCACGATCTCGGTGATGGCGTTCATCGCCTCGCCCGAGCTGTAGCCGCTGCCGGAACTTCCCTGGAACGTGATCGAGCGTGCGCCGTTAAAGCGGCTGATCTGTGTCGGTCCCGTTGTAAGTTTGGGTCTGAGCAGCGTATCAAGCGGCACCATGCCGCCCTGAGAGTTCTTGACAAAGACGAACTTTGCCGCCTCTGCCTCGGTGCGATAGGTCACGTCGGACTGCAGCACGACCTTGTAGGTGCGCCCGAACTGGTTGAAGTCATTGACCTCATAGCCGCCGAAGTTGACCTGCAGTGCCGTGAATACATCCGAGAGCTGAACGCCGAGATTCTTGACCTTTTCGCGGTCAATCTCATACTGATAGCTCGGCGCGTTGATCTTAAACGTCGAGCGCACGCCCCGCAGCTCGGGGCGCGTATTCGCCTCAGCAAGAATCGCATTCACGATGTCGTTGAGCTCAGTGTCGGAATGTCCGCTCATATCCTGCAGCTGGAGCGACCAGCCGCCGACATTGCCAAGACCCGGCAGTGCGGGCGGATTGATGGCGATGACGAGTGCCTCGGGTGCCTCCATCGCGCCGACACGGAACATTGTGCCGACGGCAGCAGCAACGGACTCAGCGAGCCCTGCACGCTGCGACCAGTCCTTCATGCCGACGAACACGACGGCACCGTTGGAGTTCGCACCGCCCGCGAGGATGTCGAAACCATTGATGGACATGACGGCACTCTGCCCCTTGATCTCGCGCTGTGCCGCCTGCTGGATCTTGTCCACAGTCTTCTGTGTCTGGTTCGTGGACGTGCCCGGCGGCAGCTGAATCGCGATCATCAGATAGCCCTGATCTTCCTCGGGGACAAATGTGGTCGGCAAATTCCGATAGATAATCGCCGTAAGCCCGCAGACGATGAGCAGGAAGATAACGGCAACCTTCGATTTGCGGATAAACTTGCTGACGATGCCGACATAGCCCTTGCGCGTCGCATCGAACCAGTTGTTGAATCGGTCAAAGAAGCGGTCAAGTACGCTCTTTGTCCCATGCTCCTTCTTGGGCTTCAGCATCAGCGCACAGAGGGCCGGGGTCAGCGACAGCGCGACAAAGGCGGAAATCGCCATCGAGATTGCAATCGTGAGCGCGAACTGCTTGTAGAGCACGCCCATCATGCCGCCAAGGAAGGCGACGGGAACAAAGACCGCCGCGAGCACAAAGGCAATCGCGACAACAGGTCCCTGCACCTCGGACATCGCACGCTCCGTTGCGTCAATCGGTGTAAGCCCGCTCTCCATGTGGTGCTCTACATTCTCGATGACGACGATCGCATCGTCGACGACAAGACCAATCGCAAGTACCATTGCAAAAAGCGTCAGCGTATTGATGGAGAAATCCAGCAGGACGAACGCGCCGAATGTACCGATGAGGGACACAGGCACGGCGAGCAGCGGGATCAGCGTCGCGCGCCAGCTCTGCAAAAAGAGGAAGATGACGAGCACGACGAGCAGCAGTGCCTCAAGGAAGGTATGCACAACCTCCTTGATGGATGCGTTGATGTAGTCCGTGCTGTCAAAGACAGACTTCATCTTGAGTCCGGGCGGGAAGGTCTTCTCCGCCTCTTCAAGAATCTTGCGCACCTCGGCGAGCGTAATCATCGCATTTGCATCGGAGGTCAGCTGTATGCCGAAACCAACGGCGGGATAGCCGTTAAATTTCGCAACAATATTATTTTGACGCTGACCGGTCTCAATACGTGCAACATCCTTCAAGCGGACGAATGTGCCGTCCTTACCCGCGGCAATGATGACGTTGCCGAACTCCTCGGGCGTCGTAAGACGCCCCTGTACCTTGCCCGTGAACTGCTTCTCCTGCCCGTTCTGCGTCGGCATACCGCCGACCGTTCCCGCAGGAGCCTGTACGTTCTGCTCGTTGATTGCCTTTGTAATGTCCGAAACCGTCAGACCGAGCTCCGCGAGGCGATCCGGATTCATCCAGACGCGCATCGCATAGTCCGCACCAAATACCTGCACCTCGCCCACGCCGCTGACGCGCTTGATCGCATCGAGGAAGTAGAGCGTTGCATAGTTCTTCATGAAGGCGCGGTCATAGGTGCCGTCCTCGGAGTACAGCGAAACGAAGTACGCCATCTGCCCCGAGGATTTGCGCGTCGTAACGCCCGCCGACTGCACGGAGGACGGCAGGCTGGCATTTGCCCCCGCCGCATTGTTCTGCACCTTGACGGCATCCATATCGCCGTCCGTTCCGACATCGAACGTAACAGAAAGGCTGTAACGCCCCGTATCATCAGAGGTGGAGCTCATGTAGTCCATCCCCTGCGTACCGTTGATCTGCTCCTCGATGACCTGCGCCACCGTCTCATTGACAACGGTAGCACTTGCGCCCGTATAGTTCGCCGACACCGCAACCGTCGGCGGCGAGATCTGCGGATACTGCGCGATTGGCAGTGAGAACCCCGCGATCGTACCGATGATGACGATCATCACCGCAATGACAATCGCAAAGATCGGTCGATGGATGAAAAATTTTGCCAAAGGATCTCCTCCTTACTTCGCGGGCGTGAGCTCACGCGTATTAAAGTTGGAGGTATCCCCCTCAAGCGAGAATCCCATGTCGCTTGCTGTCACCATCGTCACGGCTAGATCGCCGCCCTCCTGGAGCGTGGTCAGCCCCTCGACCACGACAATGTCCGAGGTGTCGAGACCATCCTTGACGATGTAGTAGCTGCCGATTTTATCGCCAAGCGTGACGGTGCGGGCAACCGCCTTGTTATCTGCTCCTACGAGCATGACAAAGGACTTGCCGAGGAGCTGCTGAACAGCGCGCTCGGGAACGAGGGTCGCATTCGGGAGCGTGTCCCCGATGAGGGTGACACGCGCGAACATACCGGGCATGAGCAGCCCGTCCGGATTGTCAAAGAGTGCCTTGACCGTGAGCGTGCCCGTCTGTGCGGTCAGTGCACGGTCAGAGGTGACAATGTGTCCGATGATCGGATACTTTGAGCCGTTCGAGAGCGTCAGCTCCACCACGACCGCGCCGATGCCGCCCGTTTTTGCCGCCTGTTCCACGAAGTCCAGATACTCGTTCTCCGAGAGGCTGAACTGTGCAAAGATCGGGTTCGACGTACCCATCGAGACAAGGGTCGTCGTGCCCGCCGAGACAAATGTGCCCATTGCCACATCATCCACGGAGAGCTGTCCCGACATGGGGGCATAGATGACCGTATCGTCAAGGTTTTCCTGTGCCTGACGCACGAGAGCCGCATTTGCCGCAACGACAGCCTCATAGGCATTCACCTGCGCCTGCTGTGTGGCGAGTGTCTGCTCGGACACCGCCGCACTCGCATAGAGCTGCTGATAGCGAGCGAGATCCGTGCGTGCATTGTTCAGTGTCGCCTCGGACTGGGCAAGGGTCGCCTGTGCCTGAAGGAGTGCGCTCTCGTACTGGCGGGAGTCGATGCGGTAGAGCGGCTGCCCCGCCGAAACGGGCTGCCCGCCCACAATGTATTTTTCCACGATATTGCCGGAGACACGAGAGCGGATCTGCACCTCATCCGTGCCCATAATCTGCCCCGCATAGACATGCGTGAGCGGCGTATCCTGCCGCAGGACATTCATCGCCTTGACTGCTGTCGGTCGCGCCCCGCCTGCCTGCTTATCACCGCAGCCGGACAGCAGCGTTCCAAGCACGAAGATCGCAGCGATGAGAACGCCAAGACCTCTTTTGTTCTCAAACAAATAAAAAACCTCCTCTTTCCCATTCCCTTGCTACTGTTTTCAAACACATGGATGAAGAAGGGCAGGTGTCCGCATGGACTCCCTGCCATAACAGAATTATATTATCGAAGCAGAGAAAAAATGTCAAGAAATAATACCCTCTGCACTGTGAAGTTTATGTGG
>NZ_DBHIVL010000059.1:0-15005 GCF_057271695.1 Centipeda sp. (in: firmicutes) | reverse complement strand
GACGATGGTGATGATCGGCGGCAGAATCGACCATGCGGTTGCTGTCATGAGTTAGATACACTCCCTAAGATTTTATTTTGCCAAACCGCTTCCCATTATAACAAAAAAACAGGATTTAGCAAAACATTCGGATGAAAAATTGAAATTTCTTCAAGCGTGCGGTTCATTCGTGCACCCAAAACCTGCCCCGACGATCAGAAGAACCTGCAGATGGATAGGATCACTGCGGATACGGTGCTGTCGGATCAATCAGGCACGGATGTCGGTTCTTTTCAACGGGGAAAGATGGCATATAAATAAATTTTCCTTAGGCAGGAAAATTTGAGGGCGTGACGAAATAAGATATTATATATGATTTCAGTTTACGGCGACAGGAGGGCTGTCGTCTTTATGCGCACAGTTATGTGGGGCGTGGTGTCTCTTTCTGTTTGGGAAAGCTGGGCGCAGGGGAAAGGAGAGAATATTTTGCAGGAACAAGGGCAAAAAAGGGGAAGGGGCATCGGCTTTCAGCTGAATGCAATCACAATCATCGGGATTGTCGTTATGGTGACGATCCTTGTCTCATTCGTCGGCTACAGGGCCTATGATGAGCTCCTCGACATTGGGACGCAGGCGAAGTACAACGAATTGGGCGAACGTTCCAAGGCGGTCGTCAGCCGCTATGAGTCCGTGCTGCAGTCCGGGGAGGATGTGCGGCAGCGCATCTATACCTATATGCAGCAGCAGCCGCCCGAAGCACGCAGCCGCGAAGCTCTGAACGAAATGTTTGCCGATGCGGCTGCCTCGAATGACAATCTCTCGGGCATTGGTGTCGTGTTTGAGCCGAACGCCTTCGATGGACAGGATGCGGCACATGTCGGGGATCCACTTTCGGATGAGTCCGGGCGCGTGATGCCCTATGCGAACCGTGAGGGAAATGCAGTCGTGTTTGGGGGCTGCACGGGCTATGAGACCGCGACGTGGTATCAGAAGCCAAAGTCTACGTCAAAGCAGGTTCTCTCAGAGGCGTACTATGACGAAGTAAACGGGAAAAAAGTTCTGCTCGTCTCCATCGGTATGCCGCTCATCGTGGATGGGCATTTCGTCGGTGCACTCTCGCTCGACTTTGATGTCAGCCAGTTTCAGGAGGATCTTGCCAAGGTCAGTACGTCGGACAACATCTATCTGTTGATGGATCAGCAGGGCGATCTCGTCGCGCATGGGAGGAACCCCGAGTCGATCATGAAGAATGCCTTCACGCTGATGCAGTCTCCGGAGTCGGAGAAGCAGGATGCATTCTCGGAGTCTCCGTACAGCAAGACGCAGGTCTCGCCGAGCACGGGCATGGAGTCTGTCTACGTCTTCCACGCGGTTAAGTTTGCAGGGGTGGATGCGAAGTGGTCCATCTTCTCCATTACCGATGAGGATAAGTTCACCGGTGCCGCGCGGGATATGGTCATCTTCTCCGTTGTGCTGGCTGTGATCTGTACCGTGGTGCTCGTTATCGCACTCGCAGTGTTCATCCAGCGCCGTCTGCTCGTCCCCATCGGTGATGTGACGGAGATCCTGACGCGCTTTGCGGATCTCGATCTGGATCGGGAAAAGGGGATGAAGGCTCGTGTACACATGGCGCGTACCGATGAAATCGGCGTAATGGTTTCGTCTTTGGCGCGTATGGCAGATAGTCTGCGCGGGATCATCGGCAAGATCAACGGTGCATCCCAGTCTGTCGCGGCGACGAGCGAGGAGCTGACGGCGACGGCGCAGAACACAGCGCACTCGGCGGAGAGGGTGCGCGATGGCATCCACCATATTGCCGAGAGTGCACGCGTGCAGGTGTCCGATACGCAGGATGCCGTCAATCATACGGATGAGATTCTCCATCTGCTCGAGGACAACCGTAAGGTCATGACGGAAATGAACGAGGCGACGGAGAACATTCACAAGCGCCAAACCGAAGGTGCGGAGATTCTTGCCGATCTCATGAAGAAGTCCGCCGAGACCGCCGATGCCACACAGGAGGTTTCGCGTGTGGTCGAGGAGACGAATCAGAGCGCGGAGCGCATCGAAGAGGCGAGCGCGATGATCCAGTCCATCTCCGAGCAGACGAACCTCCTCGCGCTCAACGCTGCTATCGAGGCAGCGCGTGCGGGCGAGGCTGGTCGCGGGTTCGCGGTCGTCGCCGAGGAGATCCGCAAGCTCGCCGAGCAGTCGCGCGGCTTTACGGACGAGATCAGCGGCATCATCGGTGAGCTCAAGACGAAGTCGCAGCAGGCGGTCGATACGATGGAGGTCTCGAAGAAGCTCGTTGAGGAGAGCAACGTCAATCTCGGACGTACGCAGCGTCGCTTTGACATGATTGCCGAGGCGGTCGAAGGCGCGAACAGCGTCGTGACGAAGCTGAACACATCGGCGGAGAAGCTGACGGAGAAGAACAAGGCGATTGCCGCCGGCAGCAAGAAACTGATGGATATGGCAAAAGAGAACGATGTGACAACGGACGAGGCTGAGGCGGCTGTCGATACACAGACGCAGGCACTTGGCGATATCGCCGAGGCGAGCGAGAGCCTTGCCCAGATCGCAACGGATCTGCAGAACGAGGTTTCGCGTTTCCGCGTTTGATTGTAGGAGCGTCCCTTCGAAGGGACGTTTAGGGACGTTTGCAGCGGAGCAAATCAAAAAGGGGCGTTACACATTTGTGTAACGCCTCTTTTCATATGCACTCAGCGTAGCAGGAAGAACAGCGCGGGATAGACGAGAAAGAAGAATGCAATGCTCGTGGTGAGGAACCCCGAGATCGTGTAGTCGACGTTGAGGTGATAGAGCTTCGCCGCCGTGACAGAGTTGATTGCACCCGGTGTGACGGAGAAGACGAGGATTGCACCGAGGAGGACAGGATCGCCAACGAAGGGATAGGCAATCGCCATCATAAAGACGGGCAGGATGAGAAAGCGCAGGGCGAAGAGGTCGAGGGTGTAGGGCGCGTAACGGCGTGCACGGTGGAGGTTGACAAGTGCACCGACGGGCAGCATGCCGAACCATGCGCCGAAGTGGATCAGCCCCTCGAATGCCGCTTGGGCTGTGGGCGGGCGTTCGATGCCTGCGGCGTTGAGCGCGAGCCCTGCCGCCATGCCGAGGATGCTGAGCTGGTTCCACGAGAGGAAGATGTCGAGGAACCGCATGTGAATCTTGCCGCCGCGTCCGTGATTCTTGTGCTGCAGATAGTAGTACTGTGCCATCGGAAACACCGCGAGTACCAGCATCAGTGTCTGAAAGATGCCCATGATCTGCGCGTAGGCAAAGCCCTGCTCGCCGTAGATGATGTAGGCGCAGACACCGCCGAGGGTGGTGATGTTGGACATCATCGCATTCGCGAGGTATGCGCCGCGATCGAGGGGACTCCGATATTTTCGGATAAAGAAAGCCCAACCGATGAGGCCGGGAAAGAGGACGATGAGGATGCCGTAGATCGGGATGAGCGCGAGATCCCACGAGATCGGGAGTGTCCAGCAGCTCATGAGCGCAAGCACGGTGTAGATGACGATGACGTTCAGGCGCAGGATGCGGCTGATGAGGGCGTCCGAAATCCTGCCATGCCGATAGAGGAAACAGCCCACAATGAGCGGCGCGAGCAGGTCGGTGAAGAGATAGATGATGCGAAAATCGGGATTATCCATAGGAAATGCTTCTTTCTACCGAAACAGGAAAAATGTTACGGGGAAGAGGATCGTGAGATAGAGAACGGTGGTGACAAGGAAGACGGCAATCGTATAATCGACGTTGAGGTGATAGAGACGCGCCGTGAGCGTCGCGTTGATTGCCGCCGGGACGCTTGCAAAGATGACGAGGGCGTTCTGCACAATCGGATCGCTGATCAAAAGACGCACCGCCGCGAAGGTGACGAGCGGGACGACGAGGAAGCGCAGGAAGATCATGTCGAGCGTCAGGTAGACAAAGTGGCGCGCGCGGTGGAAGTTGATGAGAGAGCCGACAGGCAGCATAGCGAACCATGCGGAGATGTGTATGATATAGGAAAATGCCTCGGAGAGGACAGCTGGGCGCACAATACCGCCCGCGTTCAGCAGAAGTCCTGCCGCCATGCCGAGGATGCTGAGCTGATTCCATGAGACGAGCAGCCCAAGAAAGCCGCGTCCCTCGATGCGTGCCGTGCGTCCGCGTGACTTGTGCAGGAGATAGTAATACTGCGCAATCGGGAATGCCAGCAGCACGAGCACCAGATTCTGGCACGCGCCGCCGATCTGTGCGTAGGCAAAGCCGCGTTCGCCGTAGATGATGTAGGCACAGATGCCGCCGAGTGTGCCGATGTTCGAGAGCAGTGCGGAGATGAGATGTGTGCCGCGGTCGATGGGACTGTGGAATCGCCGTCCGAGGAAACGCCAGCTGAGAAAACCCGGAAAGAGAATGATGAAGGCGAAGAACGCGGGCAGCATGAGGAGGTCATGCGTGAGTGGCAGTGCCCAGAAGCTGAAGAGAGACAGCAGCGTAAAGAAGACGACGACGTTGATGCGGATGAGCCGATTGACAGCTGTGTCCGTGAGCAGCCGCCGCTGATAGAGCAGATAGCCGACGATGAGCGGCAGGATCAGATCGGTGAGGAGATAGACGAGACGCGCGTTAATGTCATCCATTGATTTCCACCACCTTCCCAAGCAAAATCGGTGGGTTCATCCTAGCACAAGTCATGGGCGTTGTAAATATCAGCAAGCCCTTTGCACATAATAGAGAAAAGAGGGAAAAGTTCGTAAGATTTTCCTGTGTGAGAGAGGAAAAAAAGCAAAGGACGGCGAATTATTATTTATGTTATTTAGTGTTTTGTTATGACCCTGCGTCTCGTGAGAGTGGATGGGTTTGTATGGGACACCGAAGGGGTGCTCCCATGGAGGAGGGGACGTTACATGGCAGTGACAGACAAGGGTTTTGGCGCATACGATGTACGCGGTATCTATCCCGATGAGGTGAACGAGGAGCTTGCCTATCGTGTCGGACGCAGTTTCCCCACGCTGTTCGGCGCAAAGAAGGTCGCCATCGGACATGACATTCGTCTCTCCGGCCCTGCGATCCGCGACGCGCTCGCAAAGGGTCTCACGGAGGCTGGCTGTGACGTTGTGGACATCGGACAGTGCGGCACGGAGATGATCTACTTTGCGACGGCGCATCTGAAGCTCGGCGGCGGTATCATGATTACGGCGAGCCACAACCCGAAGCAGTACAACGGCATGAAGTTCGTGCGTGAGGAGTCGCGTCCGATCTCGAGCGATACGGGGCTGAAGGACATTGCGGCGATGGCGGTCGGCGAGACGTACCCCGCGCCCGCAGCAGTTCCCGGAAAGATCGAGAAGGTGGATATTCTTGATGAATATGTCAAGCACATCCTCACCTATGTCGATGTGAGTAAGCTCAAGCCCTACAAGATCGTCGTCAACACGGGCAACGGCGCGGCGGGGCCCATCATCAACGCGATGGAGAAGTTCCTCCCGTTCGAACTGGTCAAGGTCTACAACGAGCCGGACGGCAATTTCCCGAACGGCGTGCCGAACCCGATCCTGCAGGAGAACCGCGAGGCGACCGCGAAGGTCGTGCGCGAGACGGGGGCGGACTTCGGTGTGGCGTGGGACGGCGACTTTGACCGCTGCTTCCTCTTTGACGAGAAGGGCGGCTTCATCGAGGGGTACTACATGGTCGGCTTCCTCTCGGAGGCGTTCCTCAAGAAGAACAAGGGCGCGAGCGTCATTTACGATCCGCGCCTTGTCTGGAACACGATCGAGATTGCCGAGGAGCTCGGCGGCACGCCCGTCATGTGCAAGAGCGGGCACGCGTTCATCAAGGACAAGATGCGTGAGGTCAATGCGATCTATGGCGGTGAGATGAGCGCACATCACTATTTCCGTGACTTCTCCTACTGCGACAGCGGTCAGATTCCGTGGCTGCTCGTAGCGGAGCTGATGAGTGCGTCGGGCGGCAAGACGCTCTCCGAGCTGATGAAGGCGCGCATGGATCGTTTTCCGACGTCCGGCGAGGTCAACAGCAAGGTCACGGATGCAAAGGCGGTCATGGATCGCATCGAGGCAAAGTACGGTGCATCCGGCAAGGTGACGAAGGTGGACGGCGTGTCCATTGAGTTCGACAACTGGCGGTTCAACCTCCGTATGTCCAACACGGAGCCGGTGATCCGTCTGAACGTCGAGACGCGTCAGGATGAGGCTCTGCTCAAGGAAAAGACGGACGAACTGCTTGCAGAGATTCGTGCCTGATAATGCATTGGTACAGGAAGGAGTGTTTTGATGAGTCTTGTACTGAAATCCGGTTTTACGTTTGACTATGACAATCTTTACGGCGAGGGCAAGGTGACAGACGCCGACCTCGCATTCTATGCAGAGGATCTCAAGAAGGCGCATGAGGCGATGAAGGTCATGCGCGAGAAGGGCTTTATCCGTGCGCATCTCTCGAAGGACGGCGAGCCGGAGAAGGTGCTCTTCTCGCAGACTCCCTACATCGAGGAGGGGCATATCAACTCGCCCGCGTCCATCGCACGCCTGAAGGAGCTCGGCAAACACGCACAGGAGAACACGGATGTCGTGATCTCGCTTGGCATCGGCGGCTCGTTCCTCGGGAACAAGGTCCTCTTCGATGTTCACTGCGGCGAGCTCTGGAACTCGCTCTCGAACGAGCAGCGCGATAACTATCCGCGCATCTATTTCAGCGGCAACAACATCGACCCGCGCCGCACGGGCGACATCATCAATCATCTGAAGGATGTCGCGCAGATCAAGAAGAAGAACGGGGCAGGGCCGCTGCGCATCATGCTCCTCGTCATCTCGAAGTCGGGCGGTACACTCGACACGATGTCCAACTTCATGGTCATGTATGACGAATTCATGAAGGCGGACAATGTCGCGGTCGAGGTGGTTGCAGTCACCGACCCGAACGAGGAGAAGCCGACGCTGCTCAAGAAGCTCGCGATGGATATGGGCTGGAAGCAGTTCGCTGTACCGGACGGTGTGGGCGGACGTTTCACCGTGTTCACCGAGGTCGGGCTGACACTCGCTGCGTGCATCGGTTTTGACATCGAGAGCTTCCTCGCGGGTGCGCGCGACATGGATCAGGCGTGCCAGAACGATGACCTTTGGCAGAATCCCGCCATGCTCAATGCTGCGCTGAAATTCGCGGCATCGGAAAAGCACGGGCGCGATATTGAGATCATGATGCCCTACGGCGACTATCTGAAATCCGTCTCCGAGTGGTACATCCAGCTCCTCGCTGAGTCCCTCGGCAAGCAGTTCAACAAGGAGGGCAAGGAGGTCTGCTACGGGCGCACTCCTGTGGTCGCCGTCGGTACGACCGATATGCACGCCCAGACGCAGCAGCACCAGGAGGGCAAGCTCAACAAGGTCGTGCAGTTTATCCGCATCGACAAGTGGGCGGATGATCTCGTGATCCCGAATGTCTTCCCCGAGGTCAAGAAGCTCGCGGATATTGCGGGTGTGACGATGGGGGCGGCACTGGAGGTCGCACGTCAGTCGAACGCCGATGCACTCGCGTCGAACAAGCGTTACAGTGCGGTCTTCGCGCTGCCGGAGCTGACGCCGTATCATCTCGGCGAACTGCTCTACATGCTCGCGATGTCCATTGCCTACGAGGGCGAACTCGCGGATGTGGACGCATTCGATCAGCCGGGTGTGGAGGCGTACAAGCGCATCATGGGACCGAAACTCCAGGCACTGAAGGGCTGAGTTTGCTGTTGAGGGAGACGTGTGTCTCCATGAGGGGGGGACTGCTGCGGCAGTCCCTTTCTATATGTGTGGGAGGTTCTTGTGATCGAAACGTGGCGGAGGTATTGGGCTGCGCTGTCGGCACGGCAGCGGGCACTTGTCGGTGCGCTGCTTCTGTGCGCACTGAGCGGCGTGTATCTCTTGCAAGCAGATTCGCCACAGCCTGTCGCCATCGTGCAGCACATTGAGAAAGCACCGCCCGCAACGGAGATCAGGGGATTATCGGCGGCGGCAAAGCGGCCTCCTCTGCGCAATCCGTTCTCGGATGCACATGAGCGCGCGCATGAGGTGTCCTCCGCGACAACGGTGGTGGAGCAAAAAGGACAAACGATGCCACCTGACCCTTCGCCTGTGCCGTCGACTCCTCCAACTGCCGCCGTTCCTCCCGTGCCGCCGCCCGCGCCTCTCGTTCTGCGCGGTGTGGTGACGGGCGCGGATGGTGTACGCATTGCGATTCTCGCACGCGGCGAGGAGGGCGCGGCACTCGGCATCGGTGAGATGTGGCAGGGATATACGCTTCGCGCACTTTCGGATCGATCCGCGACACTGGATTCTGCATCGGGGACAATCACGCTGACAAGGGAGTAGACCGTATGATGCGTTGGATGATGACGGCACTGTTTGTGGGAGTTCTGCACCTGCCTGTTCCCGCAGCCGCTGCGCCTGTGACGATCGATGTGACGGGCGGAGATGTGCGCGCTGTCCTGCTCGCTGTGGCACGCATGGGCGATCTTGCGCTCATTGTCGATGACAGCGTGACGGGGGCGGTGACAGCGCATGTGACGGGAGAGGGCGAGGAGGTGCTGCGCCTCGTCGCCGCTGCGCGCGGCATTCAGATTGAGCGGCATGGTGCGGTGTTCCTCGCGCTCGCACCCGATACACGCGCGGAGAATCGGCGCGTGTATACCTATAGCGTCCGCAATGGTGACCCCGAGGAACTCGCGCACGCTGCAAATTTATCCCTCACGGGTGAAGGAAAACGGGCAGTAGTGTCGAAAACTAACGAAGAGAGATGGAATGAGGGCTCAGACTCCGACACACAGCGGCGTGTTCTCGTCGATCGGGCAACGAATACGCTTCTCTTTTATGGGACGGAGTCTGAGGCTCTTTCCGTGCGCGAAATTATCTCGGCACTCGATGTCGTCCCCAAACAGGTATCTCTCGAGGCACGGGTTGTCGCCGTCTCCAAGCAGGCGGCAAAGGAACTCGGTGTTGATTGGACGTGGTCGGCACTGCCGCAGTACCCACGCGTTCGGCGCAATGACAACGGCAGTTGGGAGGTCAGTGAACGCAATGCGGGAACGGGCGGGACAAGTGCTCCGGGCATCATTCGCTTTGGTAGAGGACCCGAGGGGCTTCCCTATGAGTTCTACTACACGGCGGCGATTCGTGCACTTATCACGGACGGCAGGGCAAAGATGCTCGCACGTCCGAACATTACGACGGTGCAGGGGCATGAAGCGGTCATCAACATCGGTGCAGAAGTACCCGTGCCGCGCGTGTCGACATCGAACAGTGTGACAACGAGCGGCGTTGAGTACCGTGAGGCAGGGATCATTCTGCGCTATACGCCGCGTGTCACCGCAGACGGCAACATTGTCGCACGTGTGCATACGGAGGTCAGCACGCCCGTCTACGTCGATGAACTCAAGGCATATCGCTTCCAGAAGCGGAGCGCGGACACCACCGTCCGCCTCCGAAATGGCGAAACGATGGTGATCGGCGGACTTATCGACAGCGACGAGTCGCGTTCTCTCGCGAAAATTCCGTTTCTCGGCGATCTGCCCATTCTCGGTGCGTTCTTCCGCTCTGTGCGGACGAGCAAGACCGAGACGGAACTTATGATTTTTCTCACAGCGCACGTGCTGGATGAAGGATAGGGGAGCACTGATACGTGCAGTATCACAGTGTTTCCCATAATTGCAGGATGCAATGGAAAAGAGGAGATGTCAGTGGCAATCAGGATATTACTTGCAGACGATCACGCGCTGCTGCGGCAGGGAATCAAGCGCGTACTGAACTTCGAAGATGATCTGGAGGTCGTCGGTGAAGCGGAAGACGGGCAGGAAGCCCTTGCGCGTACACTCATGCTGAAGCCCGACATCCTCCTTCTCGATATCAATATGCCGGGACTCACGGGGCTTGAGGTCACAAAGCAGCTCAAGCAGGCGCGTGCACGGACGAAGATCATTGCACTCACCATTCATGACAGCGACAACTACGTGCTCGAACTCCTCAAGAACGGTGCGCTCGGCTACCTGCTCAAGGATGTCGAGCCGAATGTCCTTATCAAGGCGATTCACATGGTCAACGAGGGCAATCCGTTCGTCTATCCGAAACTCGCGGAACGTCTCTTTGGCAGCGCGGCAGTCTACGGCGATGTCAGCCGCATGGCAAAGGAGATCTGGGACGAGAGCCGCGGCGAACGCCTCACCCCGCGTGAGATGGACGTGCTCGGCTGCATTGCAAAGGGGCTTTCGAATCAGGACATCGGCAAGGCACTCGGACTGAGCGAAAAGACGGTCAAAAACCACCTTACGAGCATCTTCCACAAGCTCAAAGTCAACGACCGCACGCAGGCACTCGTCTACGTCCTCAAGAATAAGATTGTTACGCTGGAGTAACACATAAAGTGGCTCGCACACAATGATGGTGCGAGCCATTTCTTTTGCCGTGTTTCATTGGTGTAACTCGTGGATTTCAGCCTTGACAATATCTTTTTTGTTACATAATATGGTAATAGCAGAGGAAATGAGGGAGATTCATGAGCATCATCAAGAAAGAAGTGCGCGCTGAATACATCACGCTGATTCAAAAACTTCGTCTCATTGATGACACTTTTTTCAATGTCTGTTTCGATAACAACATCGAGGGAATGCAGCTTCTTCTACGCATATTCCTTGCACGTGATGACCTGACGGTAAAACGTGTAGTCACGCAGCAAAGCGCAGACAATCTCTACGGGCGTGGCGTGCGCTTCGATGTGCTGGCGGAGGACAGCGAGGGAAAACTTTACGACTGTGAAGTTCAGCGGGCAGTTGAGGGAGCGATTGCGCGTCGGGCACGGTATAACAGCGCGATGCTGGATGCGCGTGAACTGCCCAAAGGCATGGAGTTCTCGGAGCTGCCTGAGACGTGGGTCATCTTCATTACGGAGAATGATATATATGGAGCAGGGCATCCGCTTTACCATGTGGAACGGATTGTTCAGGAACTGCAGCGACCATTTGATGATGGCGCGCATGTCCTCTATGTGAACGGAACGAATCGTGCGGATACACCGCTTGGGCGTTTGATGCAGGACTTTTTCTGTGAGCGTCCGGAGCGAATGAATTATAAGGAGCTTGCCGAAAGGGCAGACTATTTTAAGGCAGAAGCAGAGGGGGTTAATGCCATGTGCGAACTGATGGAAAAATTTGGTGAGAAGAAGATGGAAGAGGGCCGCGAAGCCGGACGTGCTGAAGGTCGTATGGAAGGACGTATGGAAGGGCGTATGGAAGGGCGTATGGAATCGGCGCGTGCAACGGCTGCGGCTCTGATTGCCCTAGGAAAGCTGACGGTTGCGCAGATTGCCGCAGCGACTCAGCTCCCGACGGAAGAGGTGGAGCGGCTTGCGTCTGTAAGTGGAGCGTAAGCTATGAAAAAAATTATCATTTGTCGATAAAAACGGAACGTGCTATAATATCCGGCATGAGGTGAATTTTATGCCGGAAATTTTCCAAGGACTCATGATACCGTTCATTGGCACGGCACTCGGTGCGGGCTGCGTCTTTTTCCTGAAAGGGGCACTCAACCGCACGGTGCAGCGCGGTCTGACGGGCTTTGCCGCAGGCGTCATGGTGGCGGCGTCGATCTGGAGTCTGCTGATCCCGGCGATGGAGGGCGCGGCTGACATGGGACAGTACGCTTTTGTCCCTGCAGTCGTCGGCTTTTGGGCGGGAACGATCTTCCTACTCGCGCTTGACCATATCATCCCACATTTGCACATGAATGCGGAGAAGGCAGAGGGGCCGCACAGCCGACTCTCACGGACGACGATGCTCTGCCTTGCAGTGACGCTCCACAACATTCCCGAGGGAATGGCGGTCGGTGCAATCTACGCGGGCTGGCTGAGCGGCAGCGAGGGAATTACGATCGGCGCGGCACTCGCCCTCTCACTCGGTATTGCAATCCAAAACTTTCCTGAGGGCGCGATCATCTCCATGCCGCTGCGTGCGGCAGGAATGGGGAAGTGGCGCGCGTTTGGCGGCGGCGTGCTCTCGGGCGCAGTTGAGCCGATCGGTGGCGCACTCACGATTCTTGCGACCGCATTCATTGTGTCGATTCTGCCCTATGCGCTCGCGTTTGCGGCGGGCGCGATGCTCTATGTCGTGGTGGAGGAGCTGATCCCGGAGATGAGCGAGGGCGAGCACTCCGATGTGGGGGTTATCTCGTTTGCAGCGGGATTCTCGCTCATGATGATGCTTGATGTTGCACTCGGATAAACAGAAAAAGAGCCGTTGGCGTTGCCAAACGGCTCTTTTTCCTGGAAAGGGATGCGCGCAGGTCGGGAAAAACCTGCGGCTTGAGAAATGGGATGTAAGGGTTATTTGCCTTACAAGAGGAACGCAGGGAGACGTTCCTATAGAGGGATGATCAACGGGGGAAAATGTCGGGGAGGACGTTTCTTGTTCCCCGTTGACATCTGTATTATATCATATTATTTTTGAAAAATTTGTAACCCAGGTCACACAATAGGAAAAAAGATATACTAATAACGGGTTTTTTCCGACTCTTTCGTGTATACAAATAAGAAGGCACATATTAAAGAAGCACTGATAAATTCAGCCGCATCATCTTGAAGCATCTTTTTTGCCCGAACTTCGCCCTCGATCCTCCACATAGCCCTTGCTATGCGTCCGGCTTTCCTCCTTGTTCGGACGAGAAAATCTACGCCAATCTGACGGACTTCACTTTATCAGCGATTCCTTAAAAATTTTCTTGCCAAAGTCATTGATAATTGACTTTACGCACAGCTCGCGCATTGCTTTTTTATGTGAAAAAACGTATAATATTGAGAAGGAGAATACGCGCGTTTGATTCGCGTATTCGGAGGGGATGCTCCCTTTGTATTGGTGATGAGGAGGAATATTCATGCGTGATTACTTAAGAATCGCTCAGGTTATCGGTCGCGAGATCATCGACTCGCGCGGCAATCCGACGGTCGAGGCGGAGGTCGTTCTCGAGGACGGCACGATTGGCCGCGGCGCAGCTCCCTCGGGCGCATCGACGGGCGAGTTCGAGGCTCTCGAACTGCGTGACGGCGACAAGTCGAAGTTTGGCGGCAAGGGCGTCTCGAAGGCTGTCGAGAATGTGAACACGACGATTGCATCCGCACTTGCCGGCATTGAGGCGAGCGACATCTACGCAGTCGATCAGGCGATGTTCGATGCAGACGGCACGAAGGATAAGTCCAAGCTCGGCGCGAATGCGATTCTCGCGGTTTCGATCGCGGCATCGGATGCGGCGGCAAAGTCGCAGGATATCCCTCTCTATCGTTTCTTCGGCGGACTTCAGGCGAACGTTCTGCCTGTTCCGATGATGAACATCCTCAACGGCGGCGCACATGCATCGAACTCCGTTGATACGCAGGAGTTCATGATTATGCCGGCAGGTGCACCGACGTTCCGCGAGGCACTGCGTTGGTCGACCGAGGTGTTCCACTCCCTGCAGTCCCTCCTCAAGAAGGCGGGCAAGACGACGGCGGTCGGCGATGAGGGCGGCTTTGCTCCTGATCTCGACTCCGATGAGGACACGATCGAGCACATCCTCAAGGCGATTGAGAACGCCGGCTACAAGCCCGGCGAGGATTTCGTCCTTGCGATGGATGCGGCGTCGTCCGAGTGGAAGGATCGCGAGAAGGGCAAGGGCTTCTATCATCAGCCGAAGTCCGGCAAGAAGTTCACGTCCGATGAGCTCATCAAGCATTGGGAGTCCCTCGTTGACAAGTACCCGATCTACTCCATCGAGGACGGTCTGGATGAGGAGGACTGGGACGGCTGGAAGGCGATGACGGCAGCACTCGGTCACAAGGTTCAGCTCGTTGGCGACGATCTCTTCGTCACGAACACGGAGCGTCTGAAGAAGGGCATCGACCTCGGCGCAGGCAACTCCATCCTCATCAAGCTCAACCAGATCGGCTCTGTTTCCGAGACGCTTGAGGCAATCAAGATGGCGCACAAGGCGGGCTATACGGCGGTTACGTCGCATCGTTCGGGCGAGACCGAGGACACGACGATTGCCGATCTCGCGGTTGCACTCAACACGGCGCAGATCAAGACGGGCGCACCGTCCCGTTCCGAGCGCGTCGCGAAGTACAACCAGCTCCTGCGCATCGAGGAGCAGCTCGGCGGCAGCGCGGTCTATCCGGGCAAGCGTGCGTTTAGCTTCATGAAGTAAGATCTTCCATTACGGATGAAAAATCCCCCGCTGCGGCGGGGGATTTTTGTGTTATAGGATTTCGACAATCTCCACCGCAGGTTTTCGCTGCGTGTGACGTGCCGACGGAACGCCCTTCTCTGTGGCGTAGCCGATGGGGAAGATGGCAATGAGGTCATAGTCTGCCATCAGAGGGAATGCCTCCTTGAGTTTTGGCGCATCGAAATGTCCGACCCACGTCGAGCGCAGTCCCTCATTGTGAATGGCGAGCATGATGTAGGTTGCGACGATGCTTGCATCCACGTCGGCGAAGTTGCGTCCGTCGTATTGCCGCACCCATGCGTCTTCGTGCTTTCCGCCGACAACGAGGAAAACACCCGCACCGAAGGTGTAGTTTGTCGTCTCCGCGAGCTTTGCCCGTGCCTCGGGGCTCTCGACCGCCCAGACCTTGAACGGCTGCTTGTTGACGGCGGTCGGTGCGACACGCGCTGCCTCGAAGATGCGCCCGAGCACCTCGTGCGGGATCTCTCTGTCCGAGAGGGCGCGGCAGGAGAATCGATCCTGTATGAGCTCGTTAAATTCCATAAGATTACCTCCTTACATGAACCTCTTAAAGTATAGCACAAGTCGGCAGAAATCGGCGGGATTTTTTGGAACATCGCGTTCACATGGAGGAAATCGAAGGTGGAAAGCGAATTGTATCAATGCAGAAGAACAGAAGAAATACTGACACATGAGGTTTTGCGCGTGAAATGAGGGGGATTTTTCGATGGCGAATTGTCAAGTCAAGTGCAACACCTTATTGAAAAAGACTTCATA
>NZ_DBHIVL010000058.1:0-15110 GCF_057271695.1 Centipeda sp. (in: firmicutes) | reverse complement strand
CGGGCAAAAAAGATGCGTCAAGATGGCGTGGCTGAATTTATCAGTGCTTCCTTAATAAGGACATAGCGCCCCTGCGTTAGCATGGGCGCATTGTTATATGGACTTATTTCCTAGGGAAGTGCTGAATTTATCAGTGCTTCCCTCGTATGGAGGAAGCTTTTATGTATAAAGAGGGGTACAGACGGCGTGCGTTTGTCGCATTTGTACTGAGTACGGCACTCGCGCTGCCCATGACTGCGGATGCCATGAGCCTTACACTTGCAGAGGCAATACGGACGGCACTCGCCGCGAATACGGGGCTGCGTGTCACGCAGATGGGCGAGCGGACATCTGATGCCGCACTGAAGCAGGCACGAGGGAAGAACAGCATTTCAGCAGAGGTATCCGACACCCTGCGTACGAGCAAGACCAAGGACGAGGATGCACAGACGAGCAACAGTCTGTCTGTCTCGGCGCGTCTGCCGCTCTACAGCGGCGGTGCAAATGAGGCGAATATTGAGTCCGGTGAGATTGGCACGCGTGCGGCACGTCTCACCACCGAGCGTGCGCGTGAGGATCTGAAGTACGAGGTGACTGCCGCTTACTGGGATGCAGTGGAGGCAAGCAAAAAAATCGAGGTGCAGCGTGACACCGTGAACAAATACGATGCACATCTGAAGAATGTCACCGTGCTCTACGAGGCGGGCGCACAGGCAAAGATCGACGTACTGCGCTCCTCTGTGGAGCTCTCGAATGCGCGGCAGGAACTCGTTCGCGCCGAGAATACCTATGAGGTGAGCCTTGCAACGCTGCGGAACCTGCTGAATATCAGCCGCACAGAGCCGCTCACGTTCACGACGGAAGTTGCGTATCAGCCTTTCGACACCTCTGTCGACAACTGTATTTCCTATGCCCATCGCAGCAGACTGGACCTCATCGTCGCGCGTGCGAAGCTCCGTCAGCGTGAACTCGCCATCGAGAGCGCACGGGCAGGGAAGAGGCCGAGCGTCAATCTCACACTCGGCACGGGGCTGACCAGTCAGTTCCACCCGCGTCATGATACGAGCTCAGATGTGTCCGCCTCCGTCGGCGTCAGCTGGAGCATCTTTGACGGCGGCGTTACACGCGGAGCGATTGAGGAGGCAGAGGCGGAGCGCGACATCGCCCTGTTGAACGTGAAGAAGGAGGAAGAGAGCATTGATCTGAACCTCCGCAAGGCGTACCTCAATATGCGTGAGGCAGAACAGCGTTTTACCTCGACCGGGGATGCGGTGCGTCAGGCGCGTGAGGACTATCACATCGCGAATGAACGCTACCGCGCGGGCGAGGGCATCCTCCTCGACATCATCGACGCGCAGACGGCACTTGCCACGGCGGAGACGAATGCGATCAGTGCACGCTATGACTACGCTCGCTATCGCGCACAGGTCGAGAATTTGATGGGGACAGAGCTGACGGAAAGCGAGCATGCGGCGGCTGAGGGGCTTCCCGCCGTGACCGCAGAGGAGTGTGCAGCAGCACAGGCGGCATACATTGAGGGCGGTACGGATGCTGCAGCGAGGGAGGTGGAGTAAATGAAGCGCGGTAAAATCATTGGCATCGGCGTTTTGGCGGCGGCATTGATCGCGGGCGGTGCGTATTGGTACATGGAATCGACTGCGGCAGACAAATCGGCACAGGCAGTCGAGACGGTAGCAGTGCAGCGCATGAACATCAAGTCGACCGTCGAGGCGACGGGGACGATCCGCCCTGTGGACTCGGTGGAGGTCAGCTCCAAGATCACGGCACGTATCACCTCCGTCCTCGTCAAGGAGAACGACATTGTCACAGCGGGGCAGATCGTTGCGACCCTCGACGGCAAGGACTATGAGGCAAAGCGCGATCAGGCACAGTACCGCGTGACGAATACGCGGGCGAAATACAACCGCATGAGCTACCTCGAGAGCATCGGGGCGAAGTCCAAGTCCGATCTCGAGGATGCGGAGTACAACTACGATACGGCGCAGTCGACGCTGGAGGAAGCGAACTCCGATGCAAACGAAACGATCATCACCGCGCCGATCTCGGGCGTTGTCGTGGGCGAGCCGAAGACGGCAGGATCGATGGCAATACAGGGTTCGGACAACCCGACCGTCATCATGCGCATTGCAGATCTCTCAAAAAAGCAGATCAAGGCGAAGGTGGACGAGACCGATATCGGGAATATCCGCATCGGACAGGAGGCGACCTTTACCGTCGATGCCTATACCGATCAGAAATTTACAGCACGCGTCTCCAAAATTTCGCAGACCGATGTGTCGAACAGCTGGGATACGAGTTCTGCGTCCTCCTCGTCGGCATCTTCGAGTGCGAGTGTCATCTACTACTATGTGACGCTCGATGTGGATGATCCGGGAAATCTCCTTCTGCCCGCGATGACGGCGCGCGTTGTCATCAATACGGCAGATCGGAACGATGCGCTCGTCGTGCCGCTCTCCACGCTCAAGACGGATGCAGCGGGATCCTATGTCCTCGTCCTGCAGGAAGACGGGACGCAGGAGACCCGCTACGTGGAGACGGGCATCTACAGCGATGAGTATGTGGAAATCCTTTCGGGACTCAGTGAGGGAGAGCGCGTCGTCAGTACCTACACGGCAAAGGTCGTTCCGATGAGTATGCAGGCGGGCGGACCGCCGCCGTTCTGATACGGGGGATTTTCGATGGAACAAAAAGAAATGCCCTCGACCATCCTTCTGCGCGGGATTCGCAAGCTCTACCGCATTGGCGGCGAGACGCTTGCCGCACTCGACGGCATCGACCTCGACATTCGGCGCGGTGAATTTGCCGCGCTCATGGGACCCTCAGGCTCGGGGAAGTCCACGCTCATGAATATTCTCGGCTGTCTCGACCGTCCGAGCGAGGGTTCCTATATGCTCGACGGCGCGGAGGTCGCGGGTCTTGATGACGATGCGCTCGCTGCGACGCGCAACAAGAAGATCGGCTTTGTCTTTCAGAATTTCAACCTGCTCCCGCGCATCTCTGCCCTCGACAACGTCGCCCTGCCCCTCGTCTATGCAGGCGTGGGACGGCGTGCACGGACGGAGCGTGCGGAGGAGGTGCTCCGTGCCGTGGGACTTGTCGATCGCAGGGAGCATCTCCCCAATGAACTCTCGGGTGGACAGCGTCAACGCGTGGCGATTGCGCGTGCGCTCGTGAACAATCCGCACATCATCATGGCGGATGAGCCGACGGGCAACCTCGACACGAAGTCCACGAAGGAGATCATGGACATCTTCGAGCGGATGCACGAGAAGGGGCATACGATCATCCTCGTCACGCATGAGCCGGAGATTGCCCAGCGTGCAGGTCGCCAGCTGCTCGTCCGTGACGGCAGGATCATGCGCGACGAGGGGAAGGGGGTCGTAATGGATGTTGTTTAAGGAATGCTTCGGCATGGCATTGAATGCCCTCCTCGCGAACAAACTCCGCTCTCTCCTCACCATGCTCGGCATCATCATCGGTGTCGGCGCAGTCATCGCCATGGTTTCCATCGGCATGGGCGTGCGCACGAGCGTTGCGGACTCCTTTGCCAGTCTCGGCTCGAATATGCTCATCGTTATGCCTGGCTCGACCAACCATGGCGGCGTGCGCGGTGCGGCAGGCTCGCGCAAGTCCTTGAAATACGATGATGCCCAAGCGATTGCGGCAAAGATCAAGGGCATCGACTACGTTTCCCCCACCGTCTCCACCGCCTATCAGGTCGTGAATGGCAATCTCAACTGGAATACGATGGTGCAGGGCGTTACACCAGAGCTGATGCAGATCCGCTCACTGAAGGTCGCAAGCGGATCGTTCATCACGGCGAGTGACATCAAGAAACGCAGTCGTGTCGCCGTCATCGGCCCCACCGTTGCGAGCAATCTGTTCGGTACGGAGAACCCCGTCGGAAAGAACATCCGCATCCACAATCAGCCGTTCAAGGTCATCGGGCTGACGGCGGAAAAGGGGCAGTCCATCGGACAGGATCAGGACGATGTGATCTACATTCCCATCACGACAGCGCAAGAGCGCATGCTCGCCATCACGCACGTCCACTCCATCGACATACAGGTATCGAGTCCCGAGCGGATGAATCAGGTGCAGGCAGACGTCGAGAATCTGCTGCGTCAGCGGCACCATATTCAGCACGGCGCAGAGGACGATTTCACCGTTCGCAATATGACGAGTCTCATGGAGAGCTTTACGGAAAATACGAATATGCTCACGCTGCTCCTGGGCTCCATCGCGGGCATCTCTCTGCTCGTGGGCGGCATCGGCATCATGAACATCATGATGGTCTCCGTCACCGAGCGCACGCGTGAGATCGGCATCCGCAAGGCACTCGGTGCGACCTCCTCGAACGTGCTCATGCAGTTCATGATCGAGTCCATGGTCATCGGCATTGTCGGCGGCGTGATCGGCATCGTCCTCGGCATATCGCTCTCCAAGGCAATCGGCGCGTTCGGCGGACTCACGACCACCATCTCCATCCTGCCCGTCCTCGTCTCCTTCTCCTTTGCCGCCGGCATCGGTCTCTTTTTCGGTATCTATCCCGCACGCAAGGCGGCGCGGCTCGATCCAATCGACGCGCTGCGGTATGAGTGAATTGAGAACACGGTCAATAAACAAGCCCGTAACGGAACATTTCCGCTGCGGGCTTGTTCATATCATGTTTTATTTATTGATAATCAGCGCCATAAAGACGAGATCCTCGGTCTCGGAGGCGTTGGCGATGGCATGTACCTCGCCCTCGGCGCAGAACGTCGTCGTTCCGGGGCCAATCTCGATCTCCGTGCCGTTGTCGTTGTAGCGTGCACGTCCCGAGAGAATGTGATAGGTCTCCGTGTTGCCCTCGTGCTTGTGTACTCCCATCGAGGCATGGGGCGGAATCGTCACGCGTGCATACATCGCGCATTTGCCGTCGAGTTCTGCAGGGCCGATGAGCTTCTGGATGTGGATCGTACCGTTGCCGCCAAAGCGCTTCTCGGCATCGATGTGCTCGGATTCGATGATTGCCATGAAATGATCTCTCCTTTGTAATTCTACACAGATTCTGATAGAATGGGGAAGCGAAGCACGCAGTAAGACGTGTCTCGCTATATATTCTAAATATTCGCGATGGAGGCGTATTTTCCTTTTTTATGATTTATAAATTGAGCGAATCTTGCACATCCCCGTAAACTCTAGACTTTATTGTGGCTCTACCTGTGATTTGTCTACCGTTTGTCTACGGACTCGCTTGTCTACCATTCGAGAGAAGATCGCGATTGTCTCGCGCTGCATCTCTTCCGTATCGTGCGTATAAAGATTCTGCGTGATTGTCGGATTGACATGACCAAGGCGAGCAGCAACGTCGACGGGTTTTGCACCGGCTTCGATGAGTTTTGTCGCATGAGTGTGGCGGAAGCTATGTGCGTTGAGACCGAACGGATGCAGGACATACCGAACGGCGTCATAGAGAACAGGCAGACCGAAATCATCCGTACAAACAAATGGGAGGCGCTTCGCGTCTTCTGTCGGGGCTTCGATCTTTGGTGCGGTGCGCAGCTGTCCCGTACCGTTTCCATAGATGATCTGATAGGCATTGCCAAAATAGAGCTCGTTTTGTACCTGCTTCATTTTCCAACGCCGCAAGGCAGTGCACAGAACACGGTCGATCAGAATCGTGCGCTTGCTCGATTCTGTTTTTGGCGGCGTATAATAGAGCTGTCCCTGCTGGGATCTCGTTGCAAGCTGATAGCGGATATGCAGAACGCCGTCCTGCAGGTCGATATCATCCCATGTGAGCCCAAATATCTCACCGATACGTGCTCCCGTGTGGTAGGCAAGCAGGAGGGGAATATGACACCTGTGCCCGAAGGGGCACTTCTCCAATACCGTTGCAAATATCTCGGGGGAGATAATGACGCGCTGCGTGAGTTTTATGGGGGCGGAGCGGGGGATGCTGATGCCCGTGCAGGGATTTGAAGCGATGATCTCCGCCGGATAAACGGCGTATTTTAGAGCCGTTGACAGGATCGTTTTGATCACTTCGATCGTCCGTTTTGCGAGACCCTCCGCAGCGAGGCGTTTCACCCATGCGTCGATATCACGCGGATGCACGTCCTGCAGCACAAGACCGCCGAGATATGGGATGATGCGCGCATGGAGCACGGACCTATAGTTGATGTATGTCCCTTGCGCGATGCTCGGCTTTGCGACATTCTCGAGCCATGCGGTGAGATAGTCGCGGAGTTTGATCCGCTCGCTGGTGATGCCGATGTTGCCGGACTTCCAGTCTGCATAGGCGGCAACACCTGCATCATATGCCTCCTGCTCTGTCGCATATCCTCCTTTTTCGATCATCTTGCGTTTGCCTGTGGTTGGATTTTTGCCCACATCAAAGGAGTAGGAGTAGGTTTTGCCCCGTTTGCGGGTGCGAATCGTTGCCTTCTTTGCCATAATAAAACACCTCCGAAGATTCGATGTGGAATAATCCCCGAAGGTGTGATATACTTTGCCTTGCAATAGAGTAGGTATATCTCCTCGGGGATGACCTGCTTCGCCGCTCGTCGTGCTACCAACACGGTGGGCGGTTTTTTATAGGAAAAAGCTATGCATCGGGATATGTCAGGATGCCCCACAGAGACTTATTGATGTAATAATTTTCACGCCCACGCTTTACTTTATCAAGCTCGCCCAATTCGGTGAGCTGTTTTAGGTAGCGTGAGGCTGTTTGCTCTTTTGCGATCCCTCTCTCAACAAGAAAGTTGATTTTGCAGTAAGGTTGCTCGAACAGCAAATCGATCAGTTCTTTTGAATAAATTTTAGGCGCATTGGTTTTCACCCGGTCAATCATCTCGGATTGGGCGATATGAATTCCTTTGATTGAGCGCAGCGTCTCTCTAGAAGTTTGCTCTACTGCGTCGAGCATATACAGTATCCAAGTGAGCCAGTCACAATGCTCTGTAACACCCTTCAATGCGCGGTAATAATCCGTTTTATGTCGGATAATGTAACTGGATAAGTATAGGATAGGGAAGCTGAGTAGCTTTTCTTGAATGAGATATAGTACATTGATGATTCGTCCTACACGACCGTTTCCGTCCGGGAATGGGTGGATGCACTCAAACTGATAATGAATGACCGCCAGCTTAATGAGAGGATCGATGCCATCATCTGAGGTATTGATATACCTTTCCAGATTGGAAAGAAGGCGCATAATATCCTCTGCGTTGTCCGGCGGCGTGTATACGATCTCGTTCATAGAGTTCCGAAGCACAGTTCCGGGGAGTTTGCGTAGCCCATCATCTCGCTGCTTCACGATACGGAACAGGTCGATGAACAAATTGATCGTCAAGGGGTAATCATCAACCAACTTGTTGTACCCATACCACATAGCCTCTTTATAGTGCAAGACTTCCTTTACAGAAGGAGAGATGTTCTTATCGCGAGGCGCGGCAAATGCTTGATACAGCTCATCGTTTGTTGTTACGATGTTCTCAATCTCATTCGATGACTTTGCCTCCTGTAAAGCAATTGACTGCAAAAGCAGGAGCGGATTCGCTTGATTAAACGACCATCCACGCAGTTCGGCAAGCGCCCTATTTGCTGAGATTGCCTTCTTCAATATCTCTTTTTGCTCTAAGTCGCAGCTGGGAGGGAGCGTTGGTAGAGTGTTATATGGAATATCTTTTTGATGTGTCATTTTTCCACCTTCGAATGGAATAGCCTTATAATTTTTCTTTTTTTAACGGTATTTTGTGAATAGGTTTATGCGATAAAGGTATATGCATGATAGCTTTATTTTTGACTAAATATATAAAGGTATCAGATCAATAATCCTACGATATTTTGCGGATTTTAGATCGTTTCCCATCATAAACCTCCTCTTTTGATCCTGTCCTATAAAGTCAATAAAATCAACGGGTTACGGATATTTCAAATGGTAAAATATCGATGTTTGATCCTGTTGTTTGCCGCTCCAGGTGCAGTCTTTTTATGCTACACAATATCGCTCTGAAAGGCGACGGATTCTTTCTTGTGCGAGGATATCCTTACGGGGCTACGTGCGAACCGCTCGTCGTGTTACCAGCACGGTGGGCGGTTTTTTATTGGGTTAGATAGGCAAGCATCAAGGTGGGATATCCCATCTCTCGGTCGATATTTGACATGACCACAGGCGGAAGCTTTTTCTGCAGGCTTTGATACTTTGCGAGAAAGGTTTTTCTCATGCGGGTGAAATCAGACTTTTTAAGGAAAATCTGAAAAGCAATAAGCAGAGCCAGAACATCCGATTTTCCATAGATGAAATTCCCGGAGGTGTTTCTCGGAAGGCATAGCGCGGTGTGGTAGTGCGTATCCGGAATAAACTTCAACGATGAGCCATATTGGTTGGCAGAGTAGTTTGCCGTATAGATGCGCCCACCATGTGCACACACGTTGCGGAAGGCTTTCAAAAAGCCTAAAAACCCATTGAGATCAGAAGCCGACAGGCTAAAGTGTTTGCTGACATTCTGCTGATCAGAGAGCTTCATAGAGGCATAGAAGTGTTGAATCGTACCAAATGAAAGAATGCTATTCGCCACCCACAATGGAACGTATCCGTGTTCTTTGCGGTAGTGGCAAATCGCGTTGTTCCCGCTTCGCTCATAAAAGAGCAGATCCTTGTTAAACTTCTGAACCAGTGCAGCGGCGCGCTTTCGATTTTTTGTCGTACTGTTATTGAAATTGTTGATATCCATATAGAACCGGTCATCATGCCCATACCGTTCTGAAAAATGATAGGCGAGCAGTGCTTTTATGTGTTTTTCGATCTTCAGCAGTCCCGGCATAAATAGGGTGCGTAGTTCTTGGTCAAAGGAGTAGAGTGCATACAGTTGTTCAAACGTAGTCCCTGCAATATACTTTTCCGGGAGTGTGGTAGCGAGGGAGTGCTTTTTATAGCCGTTGATGACGTTATAGTAGCCCTCACGCAGCATGATATCCCTAAAAGTGCGCGGATGCATGATAACCAACCCCCTCGATTCGAGGATTGTACGTTGCTGCGTATAGGTTTTGAATTCTTTATCAGCCATATAAATCACTCCAGAAAAGACGAATACCCCCAACGCCATCGGCATCAGGGGTATCGTGGTCCAAGGTAGCAGCCGAAGCTGCGCCGAGGAACTTCTTCCTCTGTATATTACCAGATACCCGTGCCTTTTGCAATAAGTTTAAGTTATTTAATTTTCATATATCGTCTCATATCGCCCTATAACGTCTTATATCGTGCGGGAATTTATCTGTTTTTCATTTCGCGCGCTGCCTTGGCACGCTCCCGTCGGCTAGTCTATATCGCTCTGAAAGGCAACTGCCTTGCCCATGATGCGGCATTCGACATGACTTTCTGCCGTATATACGATGGGGGCGTACTTCGGATTCTCCGCCTGCAA
The DNA here is from genome assembly GCF_057271695.1 of Centipeda sp. (in: firmicutes). Lineage (NCBI taxonomy): Bacteria > Bacillati > Bacillota > Negativicutes > Selenomonadales > Selenomonadaceae > Centipeda > Centipeda sp. (in: firmicutes). The sequence goes on along the minus strand of NZ_DBHIVL010000058.1, from coordinate 5,700 downwards.
TATAAGAGAATCTTTCTCCTTGTAGACGCGCTTTAGCGTTGCCTCATCCTCGATCAGGACGGCGGCGATCTCTCCGTTGTCCACATCCGGCTGTTTCTTGATGAAAACAATGTCACCGTCATTGATGCGTGCGCCGATCATGCTGTCCCCCTGTATCTTCAGGCAGAAATCAGCGTCAATGTCCTCCGTGCACTCGCGGTATCCGTCAAAGTTCTCATCGGCGTATATGGGAACTCCTGCGGCAATCGTACCGAGGAGGGGGACTTTCTTTGTCACAATGGGAAAGACGTTCGCGGGCAGATCGTCTGATGCGGGGGCGTTCAGTGTTATCGGTTGATCGCCGTCCAATATTTTCAAAAGAGTGTCCACATCGGTTTTCGTCCCGCGAGCGATCTTCTCGAAGGTCTGCATCGTGGGAGAGATGGGTTTACCTGTTTTGGGGTTTATGCCTTTCTCAAGAACATTGATATACGCCTTGCTAAAGCCGCATAAGTCTGCCAAAGCCTGCATGGACAAGTTATGCTGCTCTCTATATAATTTTAGCCACTCACCAATCTTCATAAGTACGCACCTCAATTCAATGTCAATTATATTTTACATTACAAAAAGAAAGTTGTCAAATATAGTTGACAAAAATATAATTGTCTATTATACTAGACAAAGAATGGAATGAAAGGAGGGAGAGTATGGGGTTTAAAGTCAAAGAAGTCCGCCTTGCAAAAAATATTTCACAGGATGAACTCAGCAAAGCTTCTGGGGTATCGAGGCAGACTATATCTGATCTTGAGCGCGGTGAAGTTGTTAATACCACGACAGCTACACTTGCGAAACTTGCAGAGGCTTTGGGGTGCAAGGTTGGTGATATTTTTGCACCAGATGTCTAATATAGTAGACAAACCAGAGCGCAGAGGCACACGACATCCGCGCAGCAGAGAGGAGGTGAGGGGATGGAAATCATCATCAAAGGCGAGGCAAAAGAAATCGCCGCCCTGCTACTGGAGATAGAGGGGCGGCGAAACAAAGAAGCTGATGTCGATAAGATATTTCAATCTTTGTCGTATGGGATGTCTAAGGGGAGTGAAGCTATGGAGCGGAATGCGGCTACAGAAGGTGCCAATGCTTTGCGCGATATGTCCGTGAGAATCCGAGTGGAAGATGTTCTGCTTAAAGGACGGCTTGGTGAGGTCAAGGAGTTCATTGCGGGGATAGAAAAAGAGTACGGCGGCAACCATACTCTTTCCATCCAGCTTGAGGTCGGTTTTTAGCTACTCGCATTTGACCAGTCCGCTCTCATCAAGGGTGAGACGATCCATGAGCCGAACGTCGTAGGCTTTGAGGATTTCGCTGAAGTGCGGTTTCTCCTCTATTGGGAGAGATCCCCTATACATGATCGTTACCATGCTGCTGCACAGCAGTAAACGTCCTGTAAATTTGCGAGCTGGACGGGGGATACCATCCATAATGGAAACCGCTGGGACTTCATCCTTCTGATACCCGAGGATACGAAACGGTACTTTCGCTTCCTTAACATCGGCAATGAAGCTTTTGAAGCATTCGAGGTCTTTGGTCAATATCATGCTGACACCTCCTTTCCGCACTGATTATACCACGACGGGGAGGCGGGCAACAACCGTAAGCGCGGAGGCACACGACATCCGCGCAGCAGAGAGGAGGTGAGGGGATGGAGTTGCGCAGATTCCGCATGAAAGGAAAAAACGACCCCGACGAGTTCTTCGCATGGTGTGCGAGGAAAGGTCTGAGCCGTGAGGATCTGATGCTTATTCTTGCGTCGGTGGAACTTGATACTTCCGTCGAAGCTCTACCAACGTATCCACGCTGATTATACCACGGCGGGGAGGAGAGCAACAACAGTAAGCGCAGAGGCACGCGGCATCCGCGCAACAGAGAGGAGGTGAAATTGTGGAAAAATCAAGTATTAACCCGTTTGACACACTGCGGGACGAGTTGGCGGAGATTATCCGCAGCGTCGTCCGCGAGGAGGTGCAAAAGCTCAAGGCAGAGCAGCTGGGTGCACCGCAGATCGTTCCAGAGCCGGAGGAGCGACTGCTGAACCGCAGGGAGGTTGCGGCTATCCTCGCCATGACACCGGGCACAGTCTCGGCGAAGATGGCGGCAGGTGAGATTGTCTGGACGATCGACCCCTCGGATGGAGACCGCAAGGTTCGTCGTTCATGGGTGACGCAGTATATCAGGAACCTGCCCACATACACAGGACCGAAGAACGCAAGAAGGGAGGTAGTTGCATGAGCGGCAAGAAAGTGATTGCAGGATGTGTGATCGCGGGACTAGCGATTCTGTTCGCGGAGTGCCGGAGTGCCCGCCGAAAGGAGATAACGAATGGCAAATATCATGACGATCGGCAATGTGCGAGGCTACATTGCCGAAGATGGCAATGCTTGGCTGAACGCCGAGGACGTTGCGCGCGGATGGGGATTCGTAAATGCCCTGCGGTGATAGGAAGGTGAATCTAGTGAAGCAATCTCGTTTTGAAGTCTACCTGCATTGTGTCCTAACAGAGGCTCAGATCAGGCTCCTGAAGGAATCTCTGCTTGCAGGTCGGCGGATTTACTTCTACGGCGCGGAGGGGACAGGGAAGTCGATGCTGTGCAGCATTCTCCGTCATAACGGGTTCGATGGAGTATTTGAGCCGGGTTCAGTCGTGATAGGTGGATCCGATGATCCAATCGGTCCATTTACTCTCCCGAAGAATCCGCGCGGAGTTGTCCTTCTGGAACTCTACGGATTGAAAAAGCACCTCGATCTGACCGAGGTGCTTGGATTCAGCCGCAGCGATATTGTTGCATGGCTCACGGCTTGAGTACGTTCGGGACGCGTGCATTGAAGTACCAGTTTGGCTCTGATTCATCGGTACGCTTCCTTTTGAAACCAGCGGCAACCATCGCCTCAGAGAAACATTCACTGGTGACGTGCTGATCTGGGAATCCTTGAGTACTCACGAAATGCTGTTTCAGTCCGTATGCTGAGTGCCGGCGGTTATACCCGGACTGCACTTTGAAGTTAAGGGCAATGTAGTCAAGAAGTGCGTCCTGCATATCGGTTGGCAGATCAGCAAAATGGTCAACGTTTGGCATATCGTCATCTCCCTTCTGTGCTCAGTATAGCATATCGGTGGGAGAAGAAGAAAAGGTGATTCGTGTGATTGACAATAAATTTTCTGCGATTCTCGGCAAAGGAGGGATGCCACAGCGATAATTCGCCGGACGGTCAAAGACGATGTGAGGCTAAACAGATAGAACGGAGGTGCAATGATGGACAGTGCGGCAATGGAGTCCATCATCGCCAGTGCGATCGAGCGCGCGAGCAGGTCGGTCGCTGTTGTGCGGGAGTGTCAAACACCAGACGAACTCCTGACGGTGGTAGAGGTTGCCGCGGTGCTCGGCGTTGGTAAGAACTATGCAAATATGCTGGTGCAGTCCGGTATTATCCGGGGCATCAAGCTGAATGGCATGAAGGTACGCAGGCGCGAGCTTGAGCGCTGGATGGCTGCAATGGACGGGATAGATTCGGAGGATCCTCGGAATCCCGTCCCGATCGAGAGAAAGGAGGCGGTTGCATGAGCGGCAAGAAAGTGATTACAGGATGTGTGATCGCGGGACTAGCGATTCTGTTCGCGGGTGCGGCGAGCGAGCCGTGGAACGACGGCAAGGACGTCGTCCTTGTCGAGGAGGTCTACGTCGTCCAGAATGGCGATACGATCTGGGATATCGCAGAGACGTATTGCGCCAAGAACACAGGCACGCGCCGCTATATCTTGGAGTACAAGAGCGGCATCGAGGAGATGAACCCGTGGCTGCTCGAACGCCACGGGATGATCTATCCCGGCGATCGTTTGAATATCACGTATTGGGTGAAAGGAGATGCGCAGTGAAGAGTGAGTGGAAAATCTCAAGCATGTACCTCGGCGGCAAGAAGGTGTATCAGGTATACCGCATCAAGGATATGCGTGTTGTCGATCACAGCGGCAACCGCGAATACGCGGGCGGGCTGCTGCACGATGAGCGTGAGGCGATGGCACACGCAGAGAAGCTGAACCGTAAACAGGCATAAAAAGAACCCGCAGCGACGCTAACCGCTCCGGGCGACAAGAAAGACTTACAGACACAGTATAGCACAACTCAAGGAGGATTTACAACATGACAATCAACATTAACCTCACTGGTATGGATCTCGCGGCAGCAGGTAAAGAGGGCGTAACCGCTCTCGTGAATGCCTGCACGGCATTCGCCGGCGCATCGCTCGGCACGGAGATCGAGATGTCGGACAAGCCGCACAAGGTGACGACGGGTGACGGCATCGTCGTGCCGGAGAAGGTGTATGCGGATGAACCGATTCCGGCAAAGGCAGAACCGGCGGCACCTGCACCGAGCGTGCCGTCCGCTGCATCGGAGACCATGGTACCCACTGCGCCTGTCACTCCCGCGACACCTGCACCCGTTCCGACAGCTGGCGCACCGACGTATACGGTCGAGGAGCTGCAGCTCGCGTGTGCGCCACTGACGGATGCCAATCGAATGGGTGAGCTGCAGGCGGTCTGTGCCAAATATGGTGCGGCATCGCTCCTCGATATCCCGAAAGAGCAGTACGGTGCACTCGCCGCTGATCTACGTGCGTTGGGGGCGCGTCTTTGATGGCCGCCGCACACGCACTTCTCAGCGCATCGAGCGCACACCGCTGGCTTGCCTGCACTGCCGCGCCGAAACTCGAGGCGGAGTTTCCCGACACGACGAGCACGTACGCCAAGGAAGGCACACTCGCGCATGAGATCTGCGAGCTGAAGCTGACGAAGTACATCACAACAATGCCGCGCGGGACGTATACGAAGAAGCTCAACGCATTCAAGAAGCACGAACTTTACGATCCAGAGATGGACGAGACGACGGACACATATCTTGACTATGTGAAACGGACGGCGCTCAGTTATCCGGTGCCGCCGAGCATTCAGATCGAGCGGCGTGTGAACTTTAGCGACTACGCCCCCGACGGTTTCGGCACGGCGGACTGCCTCCTGCTCGCGGGCGATACTCTGCACGTCATTGACTATAAGCATGGCAAGGGCGTCGTTGTCGATGCGGATCACAACCCACAGATGATGCTCTATGCACTCGGGGCAATGCACGACTTCGCTCTGATCTACCGATTCAAGACGGTGCGGATGGCAATCGTACAGCCGCGCGTCGGCAGTATCAGTGAGTTCGCCTGTACGGCGGACGAGCTGCTGCACTGGGGCGAAACGGTCGTCAAAGTGAAGGCAGAGGAGACTCTGGGAGACGCCCCTGTCTTTGCAGCGGGCGAGCACTGCCGCTTCTGCCGCGCAAAGCATCAGTGCAAGGCACGCTGCAATTACTATGCGGATCTGCACCCCGCACTGGGGAAAGACCCACGTATCATTTCATCGACGGAACTCGGACATTATTTGGGGATTGCGGGTGCGCTCAAGAAGTGGGCGGAGGATTTGCAGGAATACGCGCTCAGCGAATGCCTTGAAGGCAACTCCGTCCCCGGCTGGAAGGCCGTGGAAGGGCGAGGCAGCCCTTCCTTTACGGATATGGATGCGGCCTTCGCCATCCTCGAAAAGGAGGGCGTTGAGGAGTGTCTGCTCTGGGAGTGATGTTGTATAAATAAAGTTGACAACTTCTTTGCAAGGATTTTAGATAAAGT
>NZ_DBHIVL010000057.1:0-16054 GCF_057271695.1 Centipeda sp. (in: firmicutes) | reverse complement strand
TGGCTTTTGGGCAAGCATCGTCTCCTTTGTGCCGACTCTACAAAACCAGAGGATGTAAAACTTCTCATGGATAGCAAAAAAGCGAATGTGTGCATTACCGACCCGCCGTATTCGTGTAACTACACAGGCGGCACAGGCATGAAAATCATGAACGACAACCTAAAGGGCGAGGAGTTCTATCAGTTCCTGCTTTCTGCATTCAAAAATGCCTATGAGAATCTTGCGGACGGAGCTGCCATTTACATCTTTCACTCGGATGCGGAAAAGGTCAACTTCTACAATGCCGTTGTTGCTGCCGGATTTCACTACTCAACAACCTGTATTTGGGTAAAGCAGTCCCTTGTTCTGGGACGCTTTGATTATCAAATGCGCCATGAGCCAGTCATCTATGCATTCAAGGACACTGTAAAGCACAAATTCTACGGAGACAGAAAGCAGACCACTGTTTGGGAATTTGACCGACCAAGCAAGTCGAAACTGCACCCGACAACGAAACCGCTCCCGCTCATTGCATACCCCATGAAAAACTCCTCGTTGGTCAACAGCATCGTCTTGGATTTGTTCGGGGGCAGCGGATCGACATTGATGGCAGCAGAGCAGATGGATCGCACGGCATATCTGATGGAACTTGATCCTGTTTACGCTTCGGCGATTGTGCGCCGTTTTGTGGCATATCGTGGAAATACAGAGGACGTGCATATCATCCGTGACGGGAAAACGCTGCCCTGCTCCGAGGTATATATCCCCACAGCAGAGGATCTCGGTATGAAGGATAGTGCGATAAACGACGTTCAAAAGGGGCGGAAGAAAGGAGGATGAGGGAACGTGTGCAATGTGAAATATACGTTTTCTGAGGACGGGAGCGTTGCCTATGGGCATCTTCCTGACGGTATCGTTTTTATGGTAGATACTGCATCTTTGGATAAGATCGCCGGCATCAGCTTTTATCGTAATTACCGTGATTTGACGGGGAAAATCCTTTATGTGATGGATAGACACAGAAAACAGCTACATCGTCATCTGGTGGATGTCCCCAAGGGTTACGAAGTTGATCATATCAATCTGGACACGTTGGACAATCGCCTGTGCAACCTCAGAATTTGTACGCATCAACAGAATCAATGCAATCAACCACAGCAAAGGAACAACACGTCTGGGGTGACGGGTGTCAGCTTCTACAAACCTCGTGGGAAATATCGTGCGAGAATCAAGATTTGTCAGCATGATATACACCTTGGTTATTATCAAACATTTGAAGAAGCTGTTCAGGCGCGGAATGTGGGAATGGCTTGTATGTTCGGGGATTACGGACGGTATGACGAGGTGGAAGAAATTCCTCCGTGGATAGAAGAAGATGTCATCAACCGATGTAAACGGTTCGTGGATTTATCAATCTGCGAATCGTTTATTGATTTTGTGAAGAATGCGGCGTAATGCCGAAGGAGGCAGCACAATGAAAGTTTTTCTAAACGCAGGTCATGCCCCGGACGGGAATCCAGACCCAGGAGCGTGCGGATATGGACTGCGGGAATGTGATGTGGCAAAGAACGTCGCTGACCTTGTTGCGGGCTATCTCGTTGCCGCAGGTGTCGAGGTGGTCGGCAACTTGCAGTCCGACAGCCTCCATGAAGTCGTATCGGTTTCCAACTGTACGGATGCCGACGTGTTCATCTCCATCCACTGCAACGCCTGTAACGGCATGGCAAACGGAATGGAGGTCTGGCACTTCTACGGAAGTAGCGCAGGGGAGACACTGGCACAGTGTATCCAGAATCAGATTGTGGATGCGCTCAGAACGGTGGATCGCGGCGTGAAGGGAGCAAAGCCCGGTGTCAACGGACTGTATGTTCTGAGCAACACCGATGCAGTCGCCGTGCTCGTGGAGCTTGCGTTTATCGACCATGCGGGCGACGCGCATTTGCTCCGCAGTCAGCAGGATGAATTTGCCCGCGCCATTGCGCGTGGGGTAACGGATTATGAAAGCGAGGAAAAGTTATGAAACTGGAACACATTCAAAACGAGATGAAGAATCATATCGGGGACTTTGTGCAGACGGAGGCAAAAGAGGCAACCGTCCTCTGGCTGCATGAAAAGGGGCTTCCCGCCGCCCGTGAAGTATCGGCGGCATATACGGCGGTGCTTCGTGAGAGTGCGGAGAAGGAGACGGGCTGGTGCAGATTCCGTGACCGCATCTTCCTGCCGTTCGTCATCGAGGGAGCGATCTGGATGACGGGCAAGATGCTTGAGCGTATGACCGCGCCTCATTCTGTAAAATGATGACGCTCGGCAGTTTGTTTGACGGAAGCGGGGGCTTTACACTTGGGGCAGTCCTCGCGGGGATTACACCGATATGGGCATCGGAAGTTGAGCCGTTCCCGATTCGCGTCACTACGAAGCGGCTTCCCTCCGTCAAACATCTTGGAGACATCCATCGGATTCACGGGGATAAGATCGAGCCTGTGGACATCATCACATTCGGTTCTCCCTGCACGAATCTCAGTATTGCAGGACGCAGGGACGGGCTTTACGGTGCGGAATCCGTACTGTTCTTCGAGGCAATTCGTATCGTTCGGGAAATGAGGAGGGGGACGGATGGGAAATATCCGAGATTCATCGTGTGGGAAAACGTCGCGGGAGCATTCTCGAGTTCCGGGGGGCGGGACTTCCAATCCGTCCTTACGGAGATTGTCCGCATCAAAGAACCGAAAGCACCCGAGGTGCCTTTGCCTGAAAAAGGTGGATGGGCATACGCCGATATTCTCATGGGAGACGGATGGAGCGTTGCTTACCGGCTCATGGACGCACAGGGCTGGGGAGTTCCACAGCGTCGGCGCAGAATCTACCTTGTCGCAGATTTTGGAGGATCAAGTGCCGGACAAATACTATTTGACACCGAAAGTGTGCGTGGGGATCTTGCGCCGTGCTTCGCTGCGTGGCAAGGCACTGCCAGAGAGCTTGCGGATGGCACTCATGCGTCAGGCGGGCGGGTAAGCGCAGGTTTCTGTACCGAACATTCCGCACAGAGCCGCAGCATCGGCTATGCGGAGGAGAAGTCTCCGACGCTTCGGGCGGAAACCGTTCCCGCCGTATTCGAGTCACATGGAGCAGACGCACGGTATAGTGGTCCCCTTCCTGTTGCGCCGACGGTCTCTCGTCATTACGGCACGGGCGGGAATAATCAGCCGCTTGTATTGAAGGACGTACAGGCATACGGCATCTCCTCGTTCCAGTCCAATGCCATGAAATCCGACAATCCGCACTCAGGCATCTATGAGACGGAGACGGCGCGGACAGTAGATAAGAATGGTGGAAATCCCTCGTGCTGTCAGGGTGGCGTTGCGGTCGTCTCCATCCAAGGATCGATGATCGGGCGCTCCGAAAAGAACGGCCCGCAGGGAAGCGGTATCGCAGAGAATGTGAGTTTTACGCTCAACACTGCCGACCGTCATGCGGTCTATGCCATGACCACAGGCTGCCACTCTCATTTTGCAAAGGAGAAATGCCCGACGCTGATGGCACGGGATTATAAAGACCCGATGATTGTCAATCAGCCCGTCTATGCCGTGCGCAGATTGACACCAACCGAGTGCGGACGTTTGCAGGGCTTTCCCGATGGATGGTGCGCGGGGCTTGAAACGGATAATCCCACGGAGGAAGAAATGGTGTTCTGGCGCGCGGTCTTTGAGACGCACCGAAAAATCACAGGCGGCAAGAAGCCCAAGACCGATACGCAGATTCGCAGATGGCTGAAGAATCCGCACTCGGATGCAGCAGAGTATAAGATGTGGGGGAACGGTGTCGCACTTCCTTGTGTGTTCTACGTCCTTACAGGAATTGCACATTTCGGGCATTCGGTGTATACAACAGAATCCGCTTGCTAATTACTCCGACCAGAGGCATGTATGTAATGACCAAAGTTCATAAAGGAGGAAAACACCATGAAGGTCAATTACAACATCCAAAAGGAAGAGCGTAAGGCGATGGTCGGGATCATCAGCAAGGCAGTCGGCGAAAATCCCGTCTACTGCGGCGCACCGAGCTTTTCCTACAAGGTCGGCGCATTCGAGATCACGAAGGACGGCGGTCTTTGCTTCGACGATGCCACCGATGAAGCGACCGTTGCGCGTGTGCGCACGGCACTGCGCGAAGCGGGCTTCACGGCCGAGGACGGGGAGAACGAGGCTTCCTGCGCGGCCACAGGGGCGAAGGAGCCGAGCACAACGGAATCCGCGACGAGCGAGACTCCTTGCGAGGACACGGCGCAGAACGATTCCACCCCGACGGAAACGGCAGATGCAGAAGCTGACTCCTCCGAAGATACCCTTTCCATCAGTCTCCCGCGCAGCCTTTTCACCGAGACGGCACTGCAGAATCTGGATGCACTCCTTCTGAGCAAGGGGCGGCTGATTTGCCATGCCTTTGACATCCGAGAAGCGACCTACACGCTAGAGGGCGACCGCATCACCTTTGCATGGCTGCACGGCACGATCACCGATGAGACGGCAAAGGCATATGCCGAGTTCATCAGTAAACTCTGCCTGATGGCGCGGACGCAAAAGCGCGCCACGGCGAAGGAGAAGATTGTGGACAACGAGAAATACGCATTCCGCTGCTTTCTCCTGCGCCTTGGCATGATCGGAAACGCCTACAAAGAGTCGCGTAAGATTCTCCTGCAGAACCTTACGGGCAGCAGCGCGTTCAAGAGCGGACATCGGAAGGGGGCTGAGGATCATGCGGTTTCCGAGTAAGGAACAGATCGCCGTGCTTCGAGAGCGGTACCCACGCGGGACGAAGGTGGAACTTCTCGCGATGGACGATCCCCAAGCCCCACCGACAGGAACGATGGGCGAGATTCTGCGCGTTGACGATGCGGGACAGCTTCTCGTCCGATGGGAGACAGGCTCGTCACTGAGTCTGATCCCCGGTGTGGACTCCTTCCGCATCGCAGAGAAAGGCGGCAGGTCATGAACGAGACGATTTTCACGCAGATCATGGACATCCGCGACTCAGGGCGGGTGAATATGTTCGACATTCCCTCCGTGCAGCGCATGGCATTTAAGATGGAATTCTACGAACTCATCTGCTTCATCGAGGAGGATCGTGCGGCGTATGTACGCTTTATCCTCACGGGCGAAGAGTAAGTTTTACGGCTTCTTGCACAGCCTTTCGGGGCTGTGTTTCTCTCGAAAAATAAGTGTAGTTTATCCGAAATATGACTTGCTATATCCTGCGTTTAGAGGCATATATGTACATGACAAAGGGAACAACCTACACAGAAAGCGAGGAACACAAAATGAAAAGCGCAGAAGCAAGATGGCCGAAGACCACCACGATGGAGCACCTCGATGAGATGCGGTTCGGGACGAGCGGCGCAATCCTGCGCTACGGCCAGCAGATCCTTGTGGTCGGGATGGAGTGTTGGGGCTTTCACGCAGCCGTCTACGAGATGGTCGAAACGCTGGAGGAGACAGGCTTCGCGGACATCGAATGCCGCCTGAACCTCGTCGAAGCCTGCGCGGAGCTTTTCGAGGACGGCGGGCACGCGATGGCTTGGTGCATGAAGCGCATCTAAGCCGCACCAAACAACAAAACAGCCCTTCGGGGCTGCTTCTCGTTACAGATATTTTGAGTCGCTGACGGCGGCTCTTTTTTGATGGGGTGATTGCTTGCGGAAACTGACGGACTACAAGCCGACAAAGTTCAGGGCAGAGAACGCACACTATGACAAAGCAGCTGCGGATTATGCTGTGGGCTTTATCGAGTGCCTGTGCCATACGAAGGGGACGTGGGCAGGAAAGCCATTCGAACTCATCGACTGGCAGGAACGCATCATCCGAGATATTTTCGGAATTTTGAAGCCGAACGGCTATCGGCAGTTCAACACAGCGTATATCGAGATAGGGAAGAAGAACGGGAAGAGCGAACTTGCGGTCGCTGTCGCACTGCTCCTTTGCTGTGGAGACGGTGAGGAACGTGCCGAGGTGTATGGGTGTGCTGCCGACCGTCAACAGGCGAGCATCGTGTTCGAGGTCGCTGCCGACATGGTGCGTATGTGTCCCGCACTCGGCAAGCGGGTGAAGATTCTCGCCTCTCAGAAGCGCATGGTGTATCTGCCGACGAATAGCTTCTATCAGGTGCTTTCGGCAGAGGCATATTCAAAGCACGGCTTCAACATTCACGGTGTTGTATTCGACGAACTTCACACACAGCCGAACCGCAAGCTCTTTGACGTTATGACGAAAGGCTCCGGCGATGCGCGTATGCAGCCGCTCTACTTCCTCATTACGACAGCGGGGACGGATACGCAGTCCATCTGCTACGAGACGCACCAGAAAGCGAAGGATATTCTCGAAGGGCGAAAGATCGACTCTACCTTCTACCCCGTGATCTACGGAGCAAAGGAAGATGAGGACTGGACAGATCCCGAGGTATGGAAGCGGTCGAATCCGTCCCTCGGGATTACGGTCGGCATTGACAAGGTACAGGCGGCGTGTGACTCTGCACGGCAGAATCCCGCCGAGGAGAACAGTTTCCGTCAGTTGCGTCTGAATCAATGGGTGAAACAGTCCGTGCGGTGGATGCCGATGGATAAGTGGGATGCGTGCTCCATGCCTGTGGATGCCGAGTCATTGGAGGGGCGCGTCTGCTACGGCGGACTAGACCTTTCCTCCACGATGGACATTACGGCATTTGTTCTGGTGTTTCCACCGACAGAGGAGGATGAGCCGTTTGCCGTGCTTCCGTACTTCTGGATTCCCGAGGAGAACATTGACCTTCGCGTGCGCCGCGACCATGTGCCGTATGACGTATGGCAGAAGCAGGGCTACCTGCAAACGACCGAGGGAAATGTGGTTCATTACGGATTTATCGAGGCGTTCATTGAGAAACTGGGCGAGAAGTACAACATTCGTGAGATTGCTTTTGACCGATGGGGCGCGGTGCAGATGGTGCAGAACCTCGAAGGAATGGGATTCACCGTTGTTCCATTCGGGCAGGGCTTCAAGGATATGAGTCCGCCGACCAAGGAGCTGATGAAGCTGACGCTGGAAAAGAAAATAGTGCACGGCGGGCATCCCGTCATGCGCTGGATGGCAGACAATATCTTCATTCGCACCGACCCTGCGGGCAACATCAAGGTAGACAAGGAGAAATCCACCGAGAAGATTGATGGTGTGATTGCGCTCATCATGGCACTCGACCGTGCGATCCGCTGTGGGAATGATACCTCAGCATCTGTTTATGACGAGCGAGGAATTTTGTTGCTGTGAGAGGGTAGAAAAAGGAGGGCAGGTGGAATAAATGATTTACTCTGCATATGAATAACAAGCAATGTTAGTTTATATGCGATTCGAGCCGCGAAGATAGTAACGTTCATTCCAACATTAAATTTTCGTATTCTTTGAGTGTTGTTCCGTTTTCTGTTTTCCATGCTATCAAACCGTTTGTAGATTGCCCTACAAGAAATCTTGCAGCGGCAGATGGGCTAGAGAAAAGCATATCTTCTAAGAGAATACCGTCGGATATATGGGATTTTCTTCTGCGCTTACTTATTCCAGCAGATATTGTTGAATCCTCCATTGGGGAGACCTTGCTTCCTTGTAAAACAACAAATCCCTCTGCCGTATGCTTGCCTTTTGCTTCGATGGTTCTGCCAAGTTTCCGTATTTTTCTTGATAGATAAAAAATCACATTTGTTCTTTTCTCTATAAAGTTTGATATTTGTTCTTCTGATACTGTTGTTGATAGTGGCTCGAAAATTTTGTGTCCTAATACACCCATGATTATACGGGCTTTTTCAGTAAACTCTTTCAGTTCGCTTTCTTTTTCCTCGGTTATATTTCCCTGGGTTGGTTCATTTCCGTTTTTTATCTCGTATCGCTGCGCATCTATTGCAAGGTTACAAAACTTATTCTCAAGAAAACTTATTTCAGTAGGTCCGAAAGAGTTGTTTGAAGTAGTGAAGACAACAGCCTCGTTCCAATAATCATCTTTCTTGTGCTCAAGCAATCGATGGAGAATACCTTTCCCGTTTTTCCGATTACCGGCTTGGCCTATATAGGCGAGGGGCTTTTCTGTTTCATCGGATGTGCCAAAGAGAAAATATACGCCGCTCTGTTTTAGATCGTCACGGTCTTTACATTTTTCAAGAGATGTTCTTGGAATTTTATAGACTGTGCCAGTCCAGTTGGATAAGGTGCATTTTATGCGTCCGATTGGTGTATCGTCCATAAGAAATACGTTGATATTTTTTCCACGTGCCATTTTACTCTCCCTAACCCTAATCGAAAGGTTGCTGATACCATGAACATCTTCTCAAAACTTTTCCGTTCGCGGGACAAGCCCATGAATCATCTTGGCGGCTTGTCCTTTTTGTTCGGGCAGACGGCAGCGGGCAAGGCAGTCAACGAACGGACGGCAATGCAGACAACGGCGGTCTACGCCTGTGTCCGCATCTTAGCCGAATCCATCGCAGGGCTGCCGCTTCGCGTCTACGCCTATCAAGGTCAGGGCAAAGAGCGTGTACCGGAGCATCCGCTGTACTTCCTGCTCCACGATGCGCCGAATCCCGAGATGACCTCCTTTATATTTCGCGAAACATTGATGAGTCACCTTCTTTTGTGGGGAAATGCCTATGCACAAATTTTGCGGGATGGCAGAGGGCGTGTTCTCGGACTCTATCCGCTGCTCCCGGACAAGATGGAAGTCAGCCGCGACAGCCGCACGGGTGAACTTTACTACACCTACACGAGAAGCACGGAGGAGAATCCGAACTTCAAAGATAAGGGGCAGATTCGTTTGCGACGCGAGGATGTCCTACACATTCCGGGACTCGGCTTCGACGGTCTGGTCGGCTATTCTCCCATCGCTATGGCAAAGAACGCCATCGGGATTGCACTTGCAACGGAAGAATACGGCGCTGCATTCTTCAAGAACGGAGCGCGTCCGGGCGGCGTGCTTGAGCATCCGGGTGTCCTCAAAGACCCGTCGAAACTCCGTGAGAGTTGGCACGCCGTCTACGGCGGCACGATGAACACGGGCAGGATTGCTGTTCTTGAGGAAGGGGTAAAGTATCAGCAGATTGCCATACCGCCCGAGGAGGCGCAGTTCCTTGAGACAAGGAAGTTCCAGATCGACGAGATCGCGCGGCTCTACCGTGTACCGCCGCATATGGTCGGGGATTTGGAGAAGTCCAGCTTCTCGAATATCGAGCAGCAGTCCTTAGAGTTCGTGAAGTACACACTGAACCCGTGGGTCATGCGATGGGAGCAGTCGTTGCAGAAAGCGTTACTATCAGATAAGGAGCAGAAGGACTACTTCATCCGCTTCAACGTGGACGGTCTTCTGCGCGGGGACTACAAGAGCCGCATGGAGGGATATGCCATCGGGCGGCAAAACGGATGGCTTTCGGCAAATGACATCCGCAGCCTTGAGGACATGAATCCCATCGAAGCGGAGGAGGGCGGCGATTTGTACCTCATCAACGGGAATATGACAAAACTGAGGGACGCAGGGCTGTTTGCAGGGAATCAGAAGGGAGTAAGTGATGAAACGTAAATTTTGGAACTGGGTGCGGAACGAGGGAGAGAAGCGAATCTTGCTTCTGGACGGTGAAATCTCGGACGAAACGTGGTGGGGGGATGAAATTACACCCCAGATGTTTCGATCTGAGCTTCACGCCGCCGAGGGAGATATTGACCTCTGGATCAACTCACCAGGCGGGGACTGCTATGCGGCGGCACAGATCTACAATATGCTCATGGAGTATAAGGGGAACGTCAATGTCAAGATTGACGGGATTGCCGCTTCCGCCGCATCCGTCGTCGCAATGGCAGGAACGACCGTTGAGATGTCACCCGTGGCTACCATTATGATCCACAACCCGATGACCGTCTCCATCGGGGATACACATGAGATGGAGCGGACGATCACATTCCTTGCCGAAATCAAAGAGAGCATCATTAACGCCTATGAACTCAAGACGGGACTGTCCCGTGCGAAGATTTCGCGGCTGATGGATGCCGAGACGTGGATGAACGCAAAGAAGGCGGTGGAGCTTGGATTTGCGGATTCCGTTCTCTATGCGGACGTTCAGCGTCCTGTGACCGATACGGCAGACGGACTAATTTTCTCCCGTGCCGCCGTCACGAACTCTCTGCTCTCGAAATTCGGGCAGGGGACACACAATGTCGATGCAGAGCCGCTCAAACGACGGCTCTTTTCTATTTCACATTAAGGAATTAACGGAGGGACAAGAACATGGATAAGATCATGGCAATGCGCGAGAAGCGTGCAGAAATGTGGGAACAGGCAAAGCAGTTTCTGGATTCTCACGAAAAGGACGGTCGTCTTACGGCAGAGGATGCCAAAGCGTACGAGCAGATGGAGAACGAGGTGCTCGCGCTCGGCAAGGACATCGAGCGCATGGAGCGTCAGGCAATTCTTGACGCGCAGCGCGCAAAGCCTGTAACGTCGGCAATCACCAACATTCCGGGTGCATCTCTCAATGCGGAAAAGACAGGACGTGCAAGCGAGGCATACCGCTCGGCGATGCTCAAGGCACTGCGTACGAACTTCCGTCAGGTGGAGAACGTCCTGCAGGAGGGTGTGGATGCAAACGGCGGTTATCTCGTTCCCGAGGAATACGATCAGCGTCTCATTGACGTTCTGAATGAGGAGAACGTCCTGCGTCCGCTTGCGACGGTCATCACAACGAGCGGCGAGCACAAGATCAACATCGCCGCCACAAAACCTGCGGCTGCGTGGATTGAGGAGGGCGCAGCACTTACCTTCGGGGACGCGACCTTCGACCAGATTGTTCTCGACGCACACAAACTCCACGTCGCGGTCAAGGTGACGGAGGAGCTGCTCTACGATAACGCCTTCAATCTTGAGAACTACCTCATCGAGCAGTTCGGCAAAGCACTCGGCAACGCAGAGGAGGACGCATTCCTGAACGGCGATGGGACGCACAAGCCGAAGGGACTTCTCACCTCGGCAAAGACATCCGTCACCACGGCGGCAGCAGACCTCAAGGCGGACGAACTCGTGACGCTCGTCTACAGCCTCAAGCGTCCCTACCGCAAGAATGCGTCGTTCATCGTCAACGATCAGACGCTTGCAAGCATCCGAAAGCTCAAGGATGCGAATGGCGCATATTTCTGGCAGCCGTCGTATCAGATGGGTGAACCCGACCGTCTGCTCGGCTACCCCGTCTATTCCTCGGCATATATGCCGAGCATCGCGGCGGGCAAGACCGTCATCGCGTTCGGCGATTACTCCTACTACAACATCGGGGATCGCGGCACGCGCTCTCTGCAGGAACTGAAGGAGTTGTTTGCGGGTAACGGCATGGTCGGGTACGTTATGAAGGAGCGTGTGGACGGCAAACTCGTTCTTGAGGAAGCCGTGCAGATGCTCAAGATGAAGGGTTGATGTATGTTTGCGGCAAGAGGGGAGGTGGTTTTATGCTTGTGCCGCTTACAGCAGTCAAGCAGTATCTGCGGATTGACGGCGATGAGGAGGACGATCTCCTCATTCATTTTGCAGAAACGGCAGAACAGATTTGTACTGCATTACTGCGCGTGAAGAAGCTGTCCAAGGTCGAAGATCAGGCGATTGTGCGCGTTGCAATCCTCTATGCCGTCTCCTATCTCTACGAGCACCGGGAGGAAGCGGATCACAGAGGGCTTGCCTTGACACTGCGCTCACTGCTCTTTGGTGTGCGGAAGGAGGTCTTTTAGGTGAGAGTGTCCATGAGCGAACTGCGTCATCGAATCACTATTCTGCGTTCCGTAACGGAGACAGATGATGAGGGGAATATCCTTTCATCGTCGGTGCAGGAGATTGCAAAGGCATGGGCGCTTGTTCTGCCGTTTGCCGCGAAAATCTCCGACGGGTACGCTGAAAAGGTGCAGGAGGTGGATTACCGCATCGTCATTCGTTACCGTGCGGATGTGCGCGTGACCGACCTAGTGCAGTGGAATGGGAAGCGGCTCACACCCATTGCGCCGCCCTATCTGCTTGGCGGGAAGAAGCGATGGCTCGTGATGGAATGCAGGGAGTTGGTGGAAGATGGCTAGATACCGAGGTTTCATCTCTGCCGAGAAGATCCTCGCGGAATTCGGCGCAGAGGCGACGACTGCGCAGGATGAGCAATCTCAATAAATGGAAGAAAGCAGGGGGGGCTGATATGGATCAGATTTTGACAATACGCCTCTATGCGGCGGGCATTGGCATCGTAGTCGGGGAGTTCCTCGGCAGCTTTGACGATCTGCTCTATGCACTTGTCGCATTTGTGGCAACGGATTACATCACAGGAGTTCTCCGTGCGATTGTAGAGAAGAAGCTGTCGAGTGCCATCGGCTTCAAGGGCATCTGCAAGAAAGTCTGCATCTTCACCCTTGTCGGCGTGGCGAATGTGTTAGATGTTCACATCATCGGGAGCGGCTGTGTCCTACGCTCTGCCGTGATCTTCTTCTACATCTCGAATGAAGGAATCTCCATCATCGAGAACGCAGCGCGGATGGGGCTTCCCGTTCCGCAGAAACTGCAGGATATGATGCACAGCCTCAAAGATAAATAACTGCTTTAACCTCAATGCCCGGCGGCTTACCGTCGGGTTATTTTTATGCCCGCAAAGGTGACCACAAGAGCCGTTTTTGTCTGCTGTTTCATGAAGGGAGATGTTGAGATGAGCAAGGAAGAAGGAATACGGGAAATGACGTATCAGATGGTGATGCGTGCTTCATGGAAAATGCTGCAGAGCGGGCTTTTGTCAGAGGACGAGTATCTTGCGTTTGAAGCGAAAATGCGCGAGAAATATCGCCCCGTCATCGGGCTTCTATTTTCAGATATTGACTTGCTATCGTGCGGATAGTACGGGAATATGGGAGTGGAAAGGAGGGAGCACCATGAAGATACGAAGAGTTCAAGCAAGCCCTATATTGCAGAAAAAGCTGCGTGTGGCGGCATACGCCCGTGTTTCTGTGGATACGCTTCACCACTCCCTTGCGGCGCAGGTCAGTTACTACAGTACACTCATCCAAAAGAACCCCGCATGGGAATATGCCGGCGTGTACGCAGACGAAGGAATCACAGGGACAAGCACTACACACCGAGATGAGTTCAAGCGCCTGATCGCCGACTGCAACGCCGGGAAGATTGATTTGGTGCTCGTTAAAAGCATCAGCCGTTTTGCCCGTGACACCGTGGATTGCCTCAATACCGTTCGGAAATTGAAAGAGCAGGGCATTGCCGTCCGATTCGAGCGTGAGAACATTGATTCCACATCCGAGGACGGAGAGCTGCTCTTGACGCTGCTCGCATCTTTTGCGCAGGAAGAGAGCAGAAGCATTGGTGAAAACATCCGATGGGGCGTGCGGAGGCGGTTCGCACAGGGGATCCCGAACGGGCATAAACCGCCTTATGGCTACACTTGGGACGGCGAGATGTTCCGCATCGTTCCTTCCGAGGGCGAGATCGTCAAGGAGATATTTTGTAGATACCTTGCCGGAGAATCCGCATACGCCATCGCCAATACACTTGCGGGGCGCGGAATCACAGGACGGCAGGGGAGACCAATAGAGCAGACCACGGTCAAAGACATCCTCTCAAATTGCTCCTACACGGGTACAATGGTGCTGCAGAAGAACTACATCACGGAAGGTCATATCCGCAAACGGAATAAAGGCGAACTTCCCATTTACATGGTGGATGGAGTGTTCGAGCCTCTGGTGTCAAAGGTAGATTTCGACAAGGCACAGGAGATACGGAAACGGAGAGCCGAAGGGGCGGCCAATCGGAATCCTGTGCTGATGCCGTTTTCCGGAATGGTGAAATGCGGATGCTGCGGAGGCGGCTTCAGCAGAAGAACTGCCGGGAAGTACAGGCGATGGGGCTGCAACACGAGAGAGCGGAAAGGTAGGAAATCCTGTGACAGCCGTCCGATCAAGGAAGAGGAGCTTGCGGCTGCGGTCAGAGACGTCATGGAGAAGGATGATTTTGATACTGCAGAACTCAAACGCAAGGTGTCCAAGGTCGTCATTCACGGTGATCGAATCGACTTCCATCTCGTCAACGGTCGCATAAAAAAGACTGCCCGCATCTACAACGGGCAGCGCGGCAGCAATCCCTTCACCAACAAAGTGTACTGTGCCTCCTGCGGAAGCAAGTGTGAGCGCGATACATGGACGAAGGGGACTAAGGTGTGGGCTTGCAGTCAGCCGCGCACAAAGTGCCAACTGAGGAGATTACCAGAGTCAGAACTGAAGGAAGCTGTGGCATCCTTTTTTGGCAATGGCTACGAGGGCAAGATTGTGCAGAACGTCGAGCGGATTGTCATATCCGACGATGAGGTCATATTTCAACTCAAAGAAGGAGGCGCATACCGATGGCAAAGACAGTGAGGGTCATCCCTGCCAGTCCTAAAATCTTTCGCTCTGAGGTTACGGCAGAACCAAGGCGACGCAGAACGGCAGGGTATGCCAGAGTTTCCACCGACCATGAAGAACAGGCTTCCAGTTACGAAATGCAGATGGCGCATTACAAGAACTACATCGAGAGTCGTGCAGACTGGGATTTCGTCGGTATGTATTCGGACGAAGGGATCAGTGAAACCAACACAAAGAAACGTGACGGCTTCAACCAGATGATTGAGGATGCCCTTGCCGGCAAGATTGATCTTATCATTACAAAGTCGGTCAGCCGCTTTGCGAGAAACACTGTGGATTCTCTGCAGAACGTCCGCAAGCTCAAGGAAAACGGCGTAGAGATTTACTTCGAGAAGGAGAACATCTGGACGTTCGATACGCGCGGAGAACTCCTTATCACGATTATGTCCAGCTTGGCTCAGGAGGAGAGCCGCAGTATCTCGGAGAACACCACATGGGGCAAGCGCAAGCAGTTCGCCGAGGGCAAGACCAGTGTGGGCTACAGTGCCTTTCTCGGCTATGACAAGGACTTCGAAATCAACGAGGAACAGGCGAAAGTGGTGAAGCTCATCTATAAACTCTTCCTCGGCGGGCGATCCTTCTATGCCATTACCAAGGAACTGGAGAAGCGTTGCATCAAATCCCCGTCGGGAAAGGACAAGTGGTACATCTCCACAGTGCGTTCCATCCTCACGAATGAGAAGTATCGTGGTGATGCGCTGATTCAGAAACAATACACGGCAGACTTCTTGGATAAGACGCGACGTAAGAACACAGGGGAGATTCCGCAGTACTATGTGGAAGAACATCACGAGGCGATTATCCCGCCGGACTTATTCGACTTTGTGCAAGCGGAGATAAAGCGTAGAGAGCAGAACGGCAAGCACAGCGGAGTGAGCATCTTCGCGAACAAAATCAAATGCGGCTGCTGCGGCGGTTACTACGGTGCGAAGGTCTGGCACTCGACCGACAAATACCGCAGAGTCATCTATCGCTGCAACAAAAAATATGCCCATAAGGGCAAGCCGTGTGGTACGAGGCATTTGACGGAGGAGGAAATCAAACAGATTTTCGTCAAGGCACTGAACTCCTTGATGGAGGTCAAAGAGAACGTGATTGCCGAACTCAGCTCTCTGATTGACAGCGTTTGCCAGATGGAGGAGCTGACTGAGGAGCGTAATAGAATAGAGCAGGAACTCAGTGTTTTGGCAGAACGTCTTGAAACACTGATTCGCGAGAATGCGCGGGTGGCACAGAATCAGACGGCATATCTGAAACAGGAGAATGAGATTCGCGCACTCTATGTGGAAAAGCAGGGGAGTTTGGAGAAGCTGGACGAGCAAATTGCCGAGAGGGAGAGTAAGAGAAAGACCTTGGAGGGCATGATTCAAGTGGTATGTGGTATCAACGGGGAACAAGTCGAGTTTGACGAGGAGTTGTGGGGCGGGCTGCTCGATCACGTTGTGGTTAAAGGGGATGGCGCGGTAGTTGTTGTTTTCAAAGGTGGGATTGAGATTGGTGTTGGAGGGTGAACGCAAAAGAGCTTTCATTCTGCCCTGATACCCCAAAGTTAGGGAAGCACTGATAAATTCAGCCACGCCATCTTGACGTATCTTTTTTGCCCG
>NZ_DBHIVL010000056.1:0-16079 GCF_057271695.1 Centipeda sp. (in: firmicutes) | reverse complement strand
TCGGGCAAAAAAGATGCGTCAAGATGGCGTGGCTGAATTTATCAGTGCTTCCCTAATACAAAGGAAGATAATGAGATGGGAGAGCCACAATGCGGATACTGCTGGCGAATTTCTCAAAGATGGTCGGAGATACGGGCGGTGCGGCGAAGGTGAATGCCGCGTTTGCGAATGAGATGGTGCGACGTGGTCATACGGTGACGACGGTCTATACGGACGACCGCGAGGGAGCGTTTTTCTACCCACTCAACGAGCGTGTCACTGCATACAATCTCCAGCATTTTCGCGGAAAGCACTGCACGTTCCCGACTGCGCTCAAGATTAAGCGCGAGGTTCTGCGTACGTTCGGTCAGCGATATGGACATTTGGTCAATAACGAATTTATCGAAAAATATCTGCATCCGCAGATTCGGGAGGTTCTTGCGGAGGCGCGACCGGATCTTGTCATATGCTTTCAAATCGCCTCTGCAAAGACGTTTCTATGCGATCTTGGGATCAAGACACCTGTGATCATCATGGCACATGGGGATACAAGAGACTACTTCTACAACTATCCCGATGCCGAAGTGGCATCGCTTCGTCACGCCGCTGTCTGTCAGGCGCTCCTCCCTGCGTTTGCAGAGCCGATTCGGGACTATGTCGCCGGTTTTCCCGTGCGGGTCGAGGTCATTGGCAATGTCGTTCCGCAGTATGCACAGCAGGCAGATCTGGCGCGTGAGAAGGAAACATATAAGGTCGTCTTTGTCGGACGGCTCGTCCGCAACATCAAACAGCCGCATTTGCTCATTCAGGCATTTATACGCATTGCGGCGGAGTTTCCCAACTGGACGCTCGAACTCTGGGGGGCGGAGGATAAGAGGCATTATCAGAAAAAACTGCAGCGTATGGTGGAGGAGGCGGGGCTTGCTGCACGCATCCGCTTTTGCGGGATCACGCAGGATGTGCCGCGTGTTCTGGAGGGGGCGGATCTCTACGTCATGCCAAGCGCACGTGAGGGTTTTGGAATGGCACTGGCCGAGGCTCTCAGTATGGGACTTCCTGCCGTCGGATTTCGCAGCTGTATCGCAGTGCGTGCACTTCTCCGCGACGGAGAAAGTGGACTCCTCGCAGCGGACGGGGCAGAACCTCTTGCAGAGAAAATGGCGGTGCTCATGCGCGACCGCGATTTGCGCGTACGGATGGGGGCGGCGGCGCGTGCATCCATGCGTGTCTATGCGCCCGAGGTAATATGGGCACAGTGGGAGAAGCTGATGGAGAGCGTTGTTTTGAGAGTGGAGCAGAGGTGTCGAGGATGAATGCTCTATGCTGGATTAGTTCACGAAATGATGGCATCTTACATATTACAGATAGTCTGCGGCAAATGGGGCATACAGTATATTTCTTTCCAACAGAGGCGTATCGTGAGATTTGTTCGTATCCCCAAAAAAAATTGGATAAACTTGGTTTTCATGCCGGAAGAGAAGCATATCTTGAAAAATGGCGGGATAAGTTGAGGTCTGTTCTAAGCGGAGCACGTCCGGATTTGGCATTGTTTATAGGCAGCCCGTGTGCCGTGATGACACCGCAGGAATTGCAGAGCTTACAGATGTCTGTTCCGACCGTATGCTGGTTTGTCGATGCGATAAAAGAGAGCGAGGATCGTGAATATCTGCCGTATTATGATCGTGTGTTTGTATTTGAAAAGCGGGATGTTGTTTATCTGAGAAATCATCACAATATTGAAGCCATGTATTGTCCAGTTGGTTACAATTCAGCCTATGAATACACGGAAAAGCAGCAGGAAAAGGACATTGACATTGTTTTTGTGGGGTCTCCTTTCAAAAACCGACTGCGTATACTGGAGGAGTTCTGCATGCACGCGAACTTGAATCACTGGAAGGTGGCAATATATGGTCCCTTCTATGAGAAAAAATATTTTTGGAAGAGTTGTCTTTTTCAGCGTCATTACCCTCACATTATGAAATACCTTTACAACGGACGTATTGCACCAGAGTGCACAGCCTCTCTATATGTGCGTTCCAAAATATGTCTTAACATCCACCTTCCTGCACATAAGGGAGTCAATCCACGCACGTTCGAGATCATGGCGACGGGCAGTTTTCAGCTCATTGACAAACGCGAGGACTATGCGGGGCTTGTGCCTGAGCAGGACATGGCGGTCTTTCACTCGACGGCGGAACTGATCGAAAAGATTTCATATTATCTTGCGCACGAAGATGAGCGCGAGCGGATCGCCGCACACGGACACGCTGCCGTTCTTGATCGGTACAGTATGGAGGCGTCTTTGAATCGGATACTCAATGATTGCAGAGAATAACTTGCTTTTGACTTTTTGTCATTTTTCGTGTACTATATACGGAGCTTCGAATTGTATACATAGGACAATAAATACAAGGGGAGAATGATACCATGGCAAAGGAAACATTTGAGTTTCAAGCCGAGACAAAGCAGCTGCTCGATCTGATGATCCACTCGATCTACACGAATCGCGAGATTTTCCTGCGTGAGCTGATTTCGAATGCGTCGGATGCGATGGACAAGCTGCATTTCGAGAGCCTGACGAACCGCGATATGCTTGAGGGCAATGAGAACTATGAGATTTTCCTCGTGCCCGACAAGGAGACGGGGACGCTGACAATCTCGGACAGCGGCATCGGCATGTCGCGTGCGGAGGTTGTGGAGAACATCGGCACGATTGCAAAGTCGGGCACAAAGGCGTTCATGGAGCAGCTCGCCAAGGCGAAGGAGGAGAGCGGCGGCACACCCGACAAGGAACTAATCGGGCAGTTCGGCGTGGGCTTCTACTCGGCATTCATGGTCGCGGAGCGTGTGACGATTGTGACACGCCGTGCGGGCGACAGCCAAGCGACGCGCTGGGAGTCGACGGGCGACGGCAGCTATACGATCGAGGACGCGGAGAAGGAGCAGCGCGGTACGACGGTCACGATCCATCTCGCGAAGGAGTTCACGGAGGGCGAGACGGACTACACGGATACGTTCGAGCTCGAGAGCCTCGTGAAGAAGTATTCGGACTATGTGCGCTATCCGATCCGCATGAACGTCACGACGGAGGAGATGCCGCGCGACGATGAGGGGAAGATCATCGAGGGCGCGGAGAAGATCAAGAAGACGGAGCTGCGCACGCTGAACTCGATGCAGCCGCTCTGGACGCGTGCGAAGTCCGAGATCAAGCCGGAGGAGTACAACGATTTCTTCCGCGACCAGTTCCACGAGTGGGAAGCACCGATGGAGGTGTTCCACACGAAGGCGGAGGGCACAGTGGAGTATACGGCACTCCTTGAGATCCCGGCGCGTGCGCCGTTCAACCTCTATCAGGCGGACTACGAGCCGGGGATTCAGCTTTACTCGCGCCATGTGTTCATCATGGACAAATGCAAGGATCTCCTGCCGGACTATCTGCGTTTCGTCAAGGGGCTTGTAGACTCGCCCGATCTCTCGCTGAATATCTCGCGTGAACTCTTGCAGCAGAGCCGCGAGCTCAAGACCATCGGTCGTGCGCTTGAGAAAAATGTACTCAAGACGCTCGGCAAGAAACTGGAGAAGAACCGCGAGGACTACGAGAAGTTCTGGAACGAATACGGGCGGATGCTCAAGATCGGCGTCTACAACAGCATGTATGCAGGGCGCGACACGGTGGACAAGCTGAAGGATCTCCTGCTCTTCCACAGCTCGAAGGAGGGGGCTCTCGTCTCTCTGAAGGAGTACGCCCAACGTATGCCCGAGAGCCAGAAGAGCATCTACTATGCGACGGCGAAGGATCAGGCGACGATTGAGCAGCTGCCGCAGATGGAGCAGCTGCGCGAGCGCGGGCTTGAGGTGTTGTTCCTGCTCGACCCCGTGGATGAGTTTGCAATCGAGACGGTGCATGAGTACGAGGGGAAAAACTTCCACTCGATCAGCCGCGGCGACTTCGACCTCGGCGATGCGGAGAGCGAGGCGGCGAAGAAGGAGACCGAGGACATCGCCAAGGCGAACGACGATCTCATCAAGGACGTGAAGGAAGCCATCGGCGACAAGGTTGCCGAGGTCAAGATCTCACAGCGCCTGCGCTCGAGCGCGGTCTGTCTGGTTGCGGATGAGGCGGGACCGTCGCTGTCGATGGAGCAGACCTTTGCCGAGATGAACAATCCGATGTTCAAGGCACGGCGCATCCTTGAGATCAACCCGCATCACGACCTCTTTGCGAAGCTGAAAGACCTGCACGCGGCGGGCAAGGACAGCGAGGAGTTCAAGGACTACTGCGACCTGCTCTATACGCAGGCACTGCTGATTGAGGGCATCCTGCCGGAGAATCCCGTCGCCTTTGCGCAGAAGCTCGCAAAGATGATGGCAAAATAAGGAGAAGCTGTGGAAGTCGAACTCTTTTCGTCGCAGTTCTTTGTGGCGCTCTTTTCGATTATTATTCTTGATCTTGTGCTTGCGGGGGACAACGCCGTTGTCATTGCGATGGCGTCGAACCGTCTCCCTATGCATCTGAGGAAGCGTGCGATCTACGTCGGTACGGCGGGTGCAATTATCATCCGTCTCATTATGACGTTCTTCGCCGTGCAGCTGCTCTCCGTGCCGTATCTGCAGGCACTCGGAGGACTCATTCTGCTGCCGATTGCGGTGAAGCTGATGAAGCCGTCGGGCGGCGAGGAGCATATTGATGCAGCGGATACGTTCGCGGGTGCGGTCAAGACCATCATCATCGCGGATGCGGCGATGGGCGTGGACAACGTGATTGCGATTGCAGGCGCATCGCATGGCGATTTTCTGCTCGTTGTGCTTGGTCTCATTATTAGCATCCCCATCGTCGTGGGCGGAAGTCAGCTGATCGGCACGCTGATGGATAAATATCCCGTGCTTGTGGTGCTCGGCACGGCAATTCTCGGATGGACAGGCGGCACGATGATCGTGCATGACCGCACGATCGGTGTCATGATATTGGAGGCTGTCCCACAGGCAGCGACACTCCTGCCCGCAGCACTTGCGGGTGCGGTGTGCGGCATCGGCGGCTATTTGCAGCGGAGAAAATAATATGGTCGGACTTGTGATTGTAACGCACAGTGCCGCGCTCGCCCACGGTGTCGCCGAGACCTGCCGTATGATGGCAAAGGACGCACGCATTGCGATTGCGGGCGGCATGGAGGACGGCGGTTTCGGGACGAGCTATGCGCGGATCGTTGCGGCGATCGACGCAGTGTATGGCGCGGATGGCGTTGTCATTCTCATGGATGCCGGCAGCTCTATCCTCACGGTCGAGACGATTGTGGAGGAGATGTCGGAGCGTCGCCTGCGCATGGCGGACTGTCCCGTTGTTGAGGGAAGTGTCGTGGCCGCGATTGCTGCGGTCTGCGGCGGCAGTCTCGACGAGGTTGTGCAGCGTGCGGAGGAGACGCGCAGCGCGGTTAAGATTGCCGATTGACACGGCGAATCCAGAGTGTTACAATAGCATATGAACGATGCTCTTTGAGGCGGGGTGCAAATCCCCACCGGCGGTACAGCCCGCAAGCCACTCGCGAGAGCGGCACGATTCGGTGTAATTCCGAAGCCGACAGTGAAGAAGGCAGTTGCCTTTGCAGTCTGGATGAGAAAAGGCGCGTCTATGAGAGGAGGCACGAATATAGTTCGTGTCTTGTCAGGACGATTTATGTGCCGCCGGAGGAGGATTCTTCCGGCGGCATTTTTATTTGAAATGGGATTGCTATGAACGACATTGACGAATCCTATATGCGCGAGGCTCTGCATCTGGCAGAGTTTGCACGCGGTCGCACGGCGCCGAATCCGCTCGTCGGCGCGGTCATCGTACGGGAGGGCACGATCGTCGCAAGTGGGTGGCATCGTGCGGCGGGTGAGCCGCATGCGGAGATTCACGCCCTGCGGATGGCGGGAGAACTCGCGCGCGGGGCGACCCTCTATGTGACGCTCGAGCCGTGCGCCCATCACGGGCGTACGGGACCATGCGCCGAGGCGGTGATTGCGGCGGGCATTGTACGTGTCGTTATCGCCCTGCGCGATCCGAATCCGCTCGTTGCGGGACGGGGGCTTGCCCTTCTCAAGGAGGCGGGCATCGAGGTTGCAACGGGCGTGTGTGAGGCAGAGGCACGACGGCAGAACGAGGTATTCCTCAAGTGGGTGACACAGAAACGCCCCTTTGTCACGCTCAAAACAGCGATGACGCTCGACGGCAAAATTGCAAGTCATACGGGAGCGTCCCAGTGGATCACGGGAGAGACGGCACGCGCCCGTGTGCACGAGTACCGCAACGAATACGATGCGATTCTGGTCGGCATCGGTACGGTGCTTGCAGACAATCCGAGTCTTACGACGCGCCTTGAGGGGCGTACGGGACGCAATCCCCTGCGGATTGTGCTCGACTCTGAGGGACGCACGCCGCGCGATGCAAAACTCGTGACGGACTGTGCAGCACCGACCTTGATCGTCGTGAGTGAGCGCGCCGATCAGCGGCGCGTCAGGCTTCTTCATGCGTGCGGTGTGGAGACGCTGACCCTCGGTGCAGAGCGTGTGGACATCGCCGCTCTGCTTGACTACCTCGGTGGGCGTGAGATCACATCGCTTTTTGTCGAGGGCGGTGGAACGGTCAACTGGTCGTTCCTTGCAGGTGGCTATGTGGACAAGGTGCACGCCTTTATCGCACCGATGCTGATGGGGGGCGCGGCAGCAAAAACGCCTGTCAGTGGAACGGGATTTGACAGTCCGCAGACGGCACTGCACCTGCATGATGTGACCGTTGAGCAGCTGGGCGCGGACATTCTCGTCACGGGGGATCCGCGTGCATCGGCAGAGTGAGGGGGCGGCATGTTTACAGGAATCATTGAGGAAGTCGGCACCTTTGGCGGACTTTCGGGCGGCAATATTGCCATCGGTGCAAAGCTCGTTCAATCGGACGCGCACATCGGCGACAGCATTGCCGTCAACGGGATCTGCCTTACGGTGACGCAGTTCGACGCGCACGGCTTTCGTGCGGCGGTCATGCCCGAGACCGTACGGCGGACATCGCTCGCGGGGCTCATGCGCGGTGCGCCGCTCAATCTCGAACGTGCGCTGCTCCCAACGACGCGGCTCGGCGGACACTTTGTCAGCGGACACATCGACGGTGTGGGAGAGATCACGGAGATGCGCGAGGAGGGAAACGCCATCCTGATGACGGTTGCGGCAGACGCTGCAATTCTGCGCGGCATTGTAGAGAAGGGCTCGGTTGCGCTTGACGGCATCAGCCTCACGGTTGCGCGGGTGGGGGCGGCGAATTTTACCGTCAGCCTGATTCCGCACACACGCACGGTGACGAATCTCGGTGCAAAGCGCATTGGCAGTCCGCTGAACATTGAGACGGACATCCTTGGGAAATACGCGCTGAAGCTGCTCGGCGGCGAAAATTCTGCCGTAAGGAGCACAGGGCTTACACGGGACTTCCTTTTACAAAATGGCTTTTAGGAGAGATAGCATGTCAGATTTTGCAACGATTGCACAGGCAATCGAGGACATTAAGAACGGCAAGATGCTCGTTGTCGTGGACGATGAGGATCGTGAAAACGAAGGCGATATTATCGTTGCCGCCGAGATGCTCACACCCGAGCATATGAACTTCATGGCGACGCACGCACGCGGGCTGATCTGCACACCGATCGCGGGCAGCCGTCTCGATGAACTTGAGATCGGTCAGATGGTGGAGAACAATACGGACAATCACGAGACAGCCTTCACGGTCAGTGTCGATGCCTACGATACCACAACGGGCATCTCCGCGTTTGAGCGGTGCCATACGGTGAAGATGTTGATTGACCCTGCGGCAAAGCCCGCGCATTTTCGCCGTCCGGGGCACATCTTCCCACTGCGGACGGTCGAGGGCGGTGTGTTGCGCCGCGCGGGGCACACGGAGGCGACGGTGGATCTCGCGCGTCTAGCGGGGCTGTTCCCTGCGGGGATGTGCTGCGAGATCATGGCGGACGACGGGCACATGATGCGCACGCCTGAGCTGAAAGAATTTGCAAAAAAACACGGGCTAAACATCATTACCATCGCCGACCTCATCGAGTACCGCAAGCATACGGAGACGTTTGTCCATCGCATTTCGGACGTGGATTTCCCAAGCAAATATGGGCATTTCCGTTTGCTTGCGTATGAGAACACGCTCAACAGCCGCTGTGATCTCGCCGTTGTCAAGGGCGATGTGCGCGGCAAGGAGAACGTGCTCGTACGCGTGCACTCGGAGTGTCTGACGGGCGATGCGCTCGGCTCGATGCGCTGTGACTGCGGCGACCAGCTGGCGGCGGCGATGCGGCAGATCGAGGCGGAGGGCGAGGGTGTCGTCCTCTATGTGCGGCAGGAGGGGCGCGGCATCGGTCTCGCGAACAAGATGCGTGCCTACGCACTGCAGGATCAGGGACGTGATACGGTCGAGGCGAATGTCGAACTCGGCTTTGCGCCGGATCTGCGCGACTATGGACTCGGTGCGCAGATTCTCGCCGACCTCGGACTCACGACCATTCGCCTTATGACAAACAACCCCGCGAAGCGTGCGGGACTTGAGGGCTACGGTCTGAAGATTGTCGAGCGCGTGCCGATCGTCATGAGTACACATGACTTTGATCGCAAGTATATGACGGTGAAGAAGGAAAAGATGGGACATATCCTCAGCGATGAGGAATTGGGAGGAAATTGATATGGCAAACATCATCGAAGGATTTATCAGTGGAAAAGGTCTGAAGTTCGGCATCGTGGCGGGTCGTTTTAACGAGTTCATCGTAAGTAAACTGGTCGGCGGAGCACTCGATACGCTCCACCGTCACGAGACGGCGGACAGCGATATTGACGTAGCATGGGTGCCGGGGGCGTTCGAGATCCCCATTGCGGCAAAGAAGATGGCGGAGAGCGGCAAATACGATGCGGTGCTCTGCCTCGGGGCGGTCATTCGCGGCTCGACGACGCATTACGATTACGTCTGCAGCGAGGTGTCGAAGGGAGTCGCACAGGTCGGCCTCCAGACGGGTGTTCCGACGATCTTTGGCGTGGTGACGACGGAGAACATCGAACAGGCGATTGAGCGCGCGGGCACGAAGGCGGGCAACAAGGGCGCGGATGCCGCGATGGCGGCAATGGAGATGGCAAGTCTCCTCGGAAAGCTGTGACACTATGAAGATCGGCATACTCAGCGATACGCACGGGCATGAGGGCGCATGGGTACGCGCGTGCGAGAAGTTCTTCACGGGCGCGGATCTGATTCTCCACGCGGGCGATGTCGCCTACCACGGACCGCGCAACCCGATGAAGGAGGACTACAATCCGATGGGGCTGATCGAGCGCATCAACACATCCGAGATCCCCGTCATCATCGCCAAGGGCAACTGCGACTCCGACGTGGATGCGAGCTGTCTCGAACTGCCCGTCATGTCTCCCTATGCCTACGTCGTATGGGAGGGGCGGCGCATCATCGTCACGCACGGCGATGCTGTCATGACCGATGCGGAAAAGGACAGGGTGGCAAAGCATCTGCGGGCAGACCTCTTTATCAGCGGCCACGTCCACATCAACGTGCTCGAAAAACGCGGCAATACCGTGTTCCTCAATCCCGGATCTGCTGCACTCTCGAAGCGTCCTGACGGGCGCAACACCGTTGCGGTGCTTGAGGAGGGGATAATTCGAATTTTTGATATAGATACGGGCGACGTTCTGCATGAGCTCGCACTCGATTGGTAAGGATACATATGGATCAACTGATTAAGGCAACGGCGGCAAATGGAGAGGTACGTGCGTTTGCGGCGGTGACGACGGATGTGGTTGCCGAGGCGATGCGGCGGCACGACTGCTATCCCGTCGCAGCAGCGGCACTCGGGCGCACGATGACGGGCGCACTCCTCTTTGCAGCGAATCTCAAGAACAAGGAATCCGTTACCGTGAAGTTCAAGGGGGACGGACCGCTTGGCACAGTGACGGCGGACGCGACGGCGGAGGGCTCTGTGCGCGGTTATGTTGACCATCCGCACGCGCATTTGCCGCTCAACTCCCACGGCAAGATCGACGTGGGTGGCGGCATTGGCGCGGGGGTTCTCTCGGTCACGCGCTTCACGGGTCTGAAAGAGCCTGTGACGGGCAGTGTCGACATTACGAACGGAGAGGTTGCGGAGGATCTCATCAACTATCTCTACACTTCCGAGCAGACACCGTCCTCCATCGGGCTCGGCGTGCTCGTCAGCCCGGAGCTGAAATGTCTCGGCGCGGGCGGTTTCTTCATCCAGCCCCTGCCGGGCGCATCGGACGAGGTGATCGACCGTCTTGAGGAGAATCTGAAGGGGATTTCCTCTGTTTCCCACATGGTCGAGGAGGGGCTGGATGCTGCGGGCATCGCCGGAAAAATCCTCGGTGGCTTCGACGATGTGAAGATCCTTTCGACCACCGACCTTGCGTTTCGCTGCAACTGCTCGAAGAACTACATCACCGACCGACTGCTGACACTCGGCGAGGAGGATCTGCGGGCACTGCGCGACGATGGCACGGCAGAGGTGAAATGCCACTTCTGCAACGAGGCATATACCTTTGACCGCGAGGATCTGAGCGTGATCTACAACGTTGCACAGAAGATGCGCGATATGCGTGCGCGTGGGCAGCTGTGAGGAAGCGTGTGCGCGTTGTGCGGGAGCAGCGTACCGTGTTGGACGGGATTCCTGCGTGGATTCGCTATAAGAATATCAAGAACCTCTACCTTCGCGTCCGTGACGGACACCTCGAGCTGAGTGTGCCGCAGCGGATGGCGCAGAGGGATATGGAGAACTTCGTCCGCCGCAGACGCGCATGGATTGAGGAGCGTCTGCGGCTTCTTGCTGTGTGCGCGGAGAAGCCTGTACCGCTCTACGTGGATGGGGAACGGATACGCCTCTGGGGTACGGAATATCCGCTTGTATGCGTGCCGCTTACACGTGGAAAGTCCTACGCTGAGTATGCTAATGGGACGATTGTACTTCATGTTTCGGAGACAGCGGATGTCGATGTGCGGCGTGCGGCAATCGAAGAGCTCTACCGTGCAGAGCTTGCGGCGGCCATCGAACGTGAAGCCCCCTCTTGTGAGACCGTTGTCGGCAAACACGCCGCACGCTGGCGCATCCGTGCGATGAAGACGCGGTGGGGCAGCTGCAATGTCCGCACGGCGGCGATCACGCTGAACCTTCAGCTCGCGCAGTATGACGTGCGTGCTCTCCGCTACGTTATCACGCATGAGCTCACGCACCTCTGGGTGCGCGGGCATGATGCACGCTTCTATGCACGCATGGATCAGTTTTTCCCGGACTGGCAGAATGTTCGTCGGGAACTGAATACGTGGGCACGTGAAGAGGGATTGATGGCATAAAAAAGAACGCTCCGTGTGAAGCGTTCTTTTTTTGTGCGATTACGTTGCTGCGCCGATCTTCTCGGCTTCCTCGCAGACGATGAGCCGGCCCGTATGCACATCGTAGATATAGCCGTGAATCGTGATGGAGGCGGGGACGAGCGGATGCGTGCGCAGACGGTGCACATCGCGGACAAGGTTCTCCTCGATCGTGTCGCTGATTGGCATGAAGTCAATGTAATGCGCCGCGTTCGCGTCAATCCCGTGCCTGTCCGCATCCGCCGCAAAGCGAGCACGCGCCTCATCGTTCGTAAATGTCTGCATCCCGCAGTGCGTATGCTGAATGATGAACCATTCGGTTGTTCCAAGCATTTCGTAGGAGACAAGGAGGGAGCGGATGGCATCCTCGCTGACGCGCCCGCCCGCATTGCGGATCACATTAGCCTCGCCCTCGGCGAGTCCTGCAAACTTTGCAGGATCGAGACGGCAGTCCATGCAGGTGACAACGGCGAAATGCCGCGTCGGATGGTGGGGCAGGCTGCCCTTGTCGCCAAAGTCTGCCGCATAGCGTTCATTTGCTGCAAAAATTTCCTTTACATTGGTGCTCAACAGAATCCTTCCTTTCACAATCCTCGACCGAATGAAAAATCTGTGCCAATCTGACGAGCTTCATTTTAAGAAAAAACCGCCCGGCAGTCCGGACGGTTTCCTCTATGCACTGATTGCTTACACGGCACGTTCGACGTTGCCGGAACGCAGACAGCGCGTACATACATTGACGTGTTTGACCTCACCCTTCACAAGGGCGCGGACACGCTGGATATTCGGCTTCCACTTGCGCTTCGTCTTCACATGGGAGTGGCTCACATTGTTGCCGCTCATCGAACCCTTGCCGCAGACCTCGCATACACTTGCCATTGCTACACCTCCTCGACGCGTACTTCACTCAAGTCACGCGCAATACCGTGTTATTATACTATGATTCACTCCATTAGGCAAGACACTGAAAAAATTTTTTCACCAGATGTCATAGCTTTCTATGGGACAATAGTAGGGTTTTATCGCTAGAAGATGAAAAACATTCAAGTTTTTCTTGAAATTTGGAAAAAAAGTAGTATTATATTTATAGAAGGAAAAATGTCTTTATACGGGGTGTGGTTATTTGTTTCGGGCTGTGCGGACAGTCCGCGAAAGAGGGGGATTCAGATGCTGTCATTGTTGGGAAAGACACGGCAGATCAATCGGCTGCTTCAGCGCTCGGAGAGCGTTGAGTACGA
Organism: Centipeda sp. (in: firmicutes); assembly: GCF_057271695.1. Lineage (NCBI taxonomy): Bacteria > Bacillati > Bacillota > Negativicutes > Selenomonadales > Selenomonadaceae > Centipeda > Centipeda sp. (in: firmicutes). The sequence continues at coordinate 3,461 of NZ_DBHIVL010000056.1, read as the reverse complement.
CGGAATATCGCGCGTGTTGAGCAATGTCCTTGAGGCGAACGTCTATATCACGGATGAGGGTGGGAAAATTTGCGGATACGCCCTTTACGATGACGACGATGATCTCATGGTAAACGAAGCAATTGAGCTGGGGCAGTTCCCGCGCAAGTATGTGGACTGGCTCAACCGATTGGAGGAGACACACGCCAACATCCGCGTGGATGCGGAGGTCGTATCCTATGAAAAAGAGATGGCGGAGATGTTCCATGAGCAGAACATCGTCATCACGCCGATCTATGGCCCGCGACGCAGACTGGGGACACTCGTCGTGGCAAGCGGCAAGAAGGAGTTCGGGGATCCTGATCTCCTACTCTCGGAGTATGGTGCGACCGTCGTCGGCATGGAGATGCTGCGCGACGCATCGCAGAAGAGCGAGGTCGAGGCACGTCAGCGCGAGGCGGTACGCATCGCTGTGGAGACGCTCTCGTACTCCGAGCGCAAGGCGGCACACGCCATCCTGCAGGAGCTCGCAAGCCAAGGGAAGTTTGAGGGCAGACTGATCGCATCGCGCATCGCCGACGAGGCGAAGATTACGCGCTCGGTCATCGTCAATGCCCTGCGTAAATTCGAGTCGGCGGGCGTCATCGAGTCGAAGTCGCTCGGCATGAAGGGGACATTCGTGCGTGTCACGAATTCCTACCTGATGGAAAAACTGCCCGAGCTCGAGGAGTACGCTGCAGATGTCCAGTGGGCAAATCTCGGCAGCAGTCTCAATCTCTAAAACGCTGCCATTATAGCGCAAATAAAAGAGGTTGACAAGCGGTCAAAAATCCCATATAATTGCCTTCGTGAGTGAGCGGCGGATCCCCCCGCGGGTGTTCCGCCGTTTCTCATGATGTTCGGCGCGTTGGTCAAGTGGTTAAGACACCGCCCTTTCACGGCGGCTTCACGGGTTCGAATCCCGTACGCGTCACCAGATACGGCCCGGTAGTTTAGTTGGTTAGAATGCCGCCCTGTCACGGCGGAGGTCGTGGGTTCAAGTCCCATCCGGGTCGCCATTTTTCCTTTTGCCTCGGTAGCTCAGTTGGTAGAGCAGGGGACTGAAAATCCCCGTGTCAGTGGTTCGATTCCGCTCTGAGGCACCACTTTGGATTTGAATCTCCAGTACAGCAGTGCACTGGGGATTTTTTTGTAGAGAACTTCTTGCGTACACCCGAAGGAGATTATGCCGTGGAATATTTCTCTCAGATTTTTCTCTCGTTCATTGCGTCATGGGGCTACGTCGCTGTCGCCGTGCTCATGGCGGCGGAAAACGCCTGCATCCCGATTCCGAGCGAACTCATCCTTGGATTCGCGGGCTACCTTGTCTTTGCGGAGCATATGACATTCTCTGGTGCTCTGCTCGCGGGGATGGTCGGCGGTCTCCTCGGCTCCATCTTTGCCTATGAGGTCGGCGCGCGCGGCGGACGCCCCTTCGTAGACAAATACGGGAAATACTTCTTCATCAAGAAGTCCCACGTCGATACGGCACAGGACTGGTTTGACCGCTACGGGCTCAAGGCGGTGTTCTTCAGCCGTATGCTGCCCGTTATCCGCACGTTTATCTCGCTGCCGGCGGGGTTTGCGCGTGTCGATCCAAAGCGATTCTTCATCTATACGATTGCCGGCTCGCTCCCGTGGACGGCGGCGATTCTCTACGCAGGTATGATGCTCGGTGAGAACTGGACCGACCTCATGGAGTACGGGCATGAGGCGAGCCTCATCTTCGTCATCTGCTCCGTCATTGCCATTATTTATTTCTACCTCAAGTGGAAAAAGAAAAAGAAGCGTCACCTGCGCTGACTTATTCGATGTCCACCGCATGACGCTAGCCGCCCGCTCCGGTTTGGACACAAGAAAAGCGTCATCTGCATGAAAACTCGTGCAGGTGACGCTTTTTGTTTTATCCGTGTATCCCTATGCTTCCTTTACCGTCACCGGTGCTGTCTGAAAGAGTGAGACACCCCAACCGATGAGCGTGCCGACAATCGCGGGGCAGACCCAACCCATCATGATGGCGTAGAACGGGATGTACTCCACGAGCAGCGCATGGACGGGGGCACTGCTCAGCCCCGCCGCGTGCAGACCGTCGATCAGCGAGAACACGAGCGTCAGAGCCATTGCTCCCTGATAGATGCTCTTGCGCCAGCCGATGACGCGGTCAAAGAGTGAGAGAATGACGAACACGATGACGAGCGGATAGATCACAACGAGGAACGGAACGGCGAGCGCGATAATCTGCGTCAGGCCAACATTCGATGCGGCAAAACTGAACAGAATCGAGAAGAGGAGCAGACGCTCGTAGGAGATGCGTCCCTTCAGCAGCTTGTTGAAGAACATTGCCGCGCTCGAGGTGATGCCGCAGCAGGTCGTCAGGCACGCGAGGGCGATGATGACGGCGAGCAGGAGATTGCCTGCAGAGCCGAAGAATATGCCGACCGCGCCCGAGAGGATCTGACCGCCGTTCTCCGAGTGACCGAGCACCGAAGAACTCGTCGCGCCGATGTATGCAAGCGAACCGTAAACGATTGCCATGAGAGCAACAGTGATGAGCCCGGAGACGAGACAGGCGGCACCGATTGCGTGGCTGTCTGTAATCCCGCGCAGGCGCACGGCATTTGCCACGAGTGCACCGATGGCGATGGAGGCGAGCAGATCCATCGTCTGATAGCCGTCCTGGAATCCCTGCGCGAACGGTGCGTCAATATAGTTGCCTGTCGGTTGAAGCACATTTCCGAGCGGTGTATTGAATGCCTGCACAAAGAGGATGAGCAGCACGAGGAGGAGTGCTGGCGTCAGCATCTTGCCCACGCGGTCAATGATCTTGTTTGGATTCAGCGCGAGATAGTACGATGTCGCGAAGAAAATCGCTGTGTAGATGAACTGACCGAGCTCCAGATTTTCCTCGCCGAGGAAGGGGCGTATGCCGATCTCGAATGAGACAGCACCCGTACGGGGCATCGCGAAGAGCGGCCCGATGACGAGATAGAGAATGATGAGCAGTGTTGTCGCAAACATCGGCCATGTCTTTGCACGCAGCAGGGGGACGTACTCCCCACCCGCGAGTGCGATCGCCGTGATGCCGAGGAGCGGCAGACCGATGCCCGTCGTCATGAAGCCCAGCATCGCCATCAGTGTGTGGTCGCCCGCCGCCTGACCAAGTGCGGGCGGGAAGATCAGATTGCCTGCGCCGAAGTAGATGGAAAACATCATAAATCCAAGCGTCAAGAGGTCTTTCTTTTTGAGTGAGTTTATGGCAGTTCCCTCCAATATGAAAATACACATACAACAGCATAAAAAGCATTATCTTTCATTATCACAGAATACGTCGCCCCTGTCAAATGGTTACGAAAAAAGGCTCTTTGTCAAATGTTGTGGAGAAATATTATAGGGCGAATTGTCAAGTCAAGTGCAACACCTTATTGAAAAAGACTTCATAAGGA
>NZ_DBHIVL010000055.1:0-16190 GCF_057271695.1 Centipeda sp. (in: firmicutes) | reverse complement strand
CGGGCAAAAAAGATGCGTCAAGATGGCGTGGCTGAATTTATCAGTGCTTCCCTAAAGAAAGGTTTTTAATATGGAAGAAGCATTTATTGGGCGACAGGCCATACTGGATCAACAGAAGAAAGTATACGCATACGAAATCCTCTTCCGCAGCGGACTCAAGAATGCCTTTGATCCCAACCTCGACGGCAATGTCGCAACGCAAAGCGTCATGGTCAATGCCATGCTCGACTTTGGCATGAACAAGCTCGTCTCGGACAAGCGTGCGTTCATCAACTTCACCGAGCAGAACCTGCTGAGCCGTGCACCGAAACTCCTCCCGTCGGAAAACGTCGTTGTGGAGATTCTGGAAACGGTACAGCCGACTCCCGAGATTTTGCAGGTCGTGCAGGAGCTCAAGGAGGCGGGCTACAAGATCGCCCTCGACGACTTCGTCCTGATGCCGGGCTACGAGCCGCTCATCAACATGGCGGACATCATCAAAGTTGACTTCCGCATCACGACAGATCCCGAAGAACGCAAAAAGCTCCGTGAGATCCTGCCGCAGCACGTTCGTCTCCTTGCAGAAAAAATTGAGACAGAGGAGGAGTTCCAGCAGGCACTCGACTTTGGCTACGTCCTCTTTCAGGGCTATTTCTTCTGCAAACCGACGGTGCTCCACCAGAAGCGACTCACGAGCAATGCGCTCTCGAAGATGCGCCTCCTGCGGGAAATCAACCGTCAGAATGTCGATTTCTCCGCCATCACCGGCGTTATCTCATCGGACACGAACCTCGTCCACAAGCTGCTCACCTACATCAACTCTGCAGGTGTCGGGCTCAACAATCATGTGTCCAACCTCAAGCAGGCAACCGTCCTCCTCGGTGCCGGCGGCGTGCGTCGTTGGGTCACGCTCGTCAGCCTCCAGACCTTCTCCGAGGACAAACCACCCGAACTCTTCACCCTCTCGCTCCTGCGTGCAAAGTTCTGCGAACTCATTGCCGGCGAACTCAAACGCCCCGGGCTCACCGCCGACACAGGCTTTTTGCTCGGTATGTTCTCACTACTTGACGTTCTTCTGGGGCTTCCCATGGACGACGTTCTCAAAGAGGTCTCGCTGTCCGACGAGCTCAGCGATGCCCTGCGCGGCAAGGACAATGACCTGCGCCGACTGCTCGATCTCGTTGTCGCCTACGAAAAGGGCGATTGGGAGAGCGTCAGCACCTACTGCGCACGCGAAAACCTTCGCCCCGAACATCTCCAGCCGACCTATGACAAGGTGCTCGAGTGGTACAATGCACTCCAGAGTATCAGCTGACATCATCGAATCCATACAAAAAGCCCATCGGATACACTCCGGTGGGCTTTTCTGATGCGCTTATTTCGGGTTATACTCGATGATTATGATCTCCTTGTTCTCGTTGAGATCAATCACCTCGTCCTCCGAGATCGTCACGATCGGGAGCGGCACAACACCGTGCGGATATGCCGTGATCGTCCCCTCGCGGTGATTGCTGAGCAGCACGCGCGAACCGAGGAATGCATTCTTGATATTCGTCAGCACGGGAATACAGACCTGCGGATCCAGCTTCGTATACATCTGCCGTGCGATCTCCGACACCGCATCGAACGGCGTGCGGCGCGGATACCCCTCGCGCTCCACCGTGATATTATCGTAGAGATCTGCCACAGCGACAATACGCGCGTAAAGGTGAATGTCCCCCCCCTGGATGTTGAACGGAAAACCGCTCCCATCCATGCGTTCATGATGTTGGAGTGCCGTGAGGCGTACGCCCTCCGTCAGCCCCGCAACGTCGCGAAGGATCTGTGCACCATCCACCGTATGCTGGATATACCGCTCGTAGTCCTCGCCCGTCAGCGTATCAATATTTTTCTCGAGCAGACGCTGGTCAAATTTCGACTTGCCGACATCATGCAGGAAGCCGGCGAGCACGATATCCTTTGCCGTCTCACGATCCAGCTTCATCCACTTCGCGATGACACCCGAGAGAATCGAGACGCGGAGCGAGTGGTTGTAGATGTCACTCGCCAAATGATTGACCTCGCTCAGATAGTCAATCGTCCCACTGCGGCGCGAGAGCGGCAGGAGATCCGTCTGCACCATCTCATTCGTCTCGGCGACGGGCACATTCCCCGTCTTTTTCGCCTCCTCGAAGATCGACTTCGCCGTCCCAACCACATTCTCATACTGCTTGATAAAGAGATTGCTGCGCGAGAAGATTGGCGAGCGATCCTCCCGAAGCTCCGTCTCGTCCTTGATGTAGACAACGGGGATCTTCAGGAACTTGAGACGCATGATATGCGCCGCCGTCAGCTCCGTATTCTCCGACACGACAACCACACGTTTGGCATTGACGATCGTCCGCGCAAGTATCATCCCATTTTCCAAATCGCTCACGGATATTGCACGCAAGATAAGCCCTCCCTCGATTTATCTTCTCTTCATTTACGCACGAAACTATTGCACCTATAAATATTTCGACCTTTACGAAAAAATCCCTGCCTGTCCAAAATAAAACTTGACTTTACGTTCAAAAATTTTCTTTTCCCTCTAATATGAAGGCACTCCCTGATATACAAGGGATTCTGTTTCCATGCAGTAACGCATATCACGTGCTTTTGACATCCCGCAGGCTGTCAAAAAGCTGTCAAATTTACGAACAAAAACAGAGGGACGGCGCACGAAACGCTGTCCCTCTGTTCGTTTATTCGCTTACCACTCAGCGACGTTATACATGAGCGTCACACCTTTATAGCGTGAACCGTCAAAATGTGCCAGTGCCTCAAGCCGCCCCTGCTCATATCCGATACTCATGAGCGGCTTGCCGTCAATGACGGATGCGCCCGCCCTGATACGGTGGTCTTTGCGAAGGTTGATCTTATATACGTCAACTTTCTGCTTATCTTGCGGTAGTTCTTTCCCGTCTGCGTCTTTCGTAATCGGCGTGACAACGGTACGATCAGACTTCTCACGCGCTGCCCGTGGTAACGTCGGCACATCCTCCTTGATCTGTCTCTCGACAATCGTTGCTGCCCGCTCCACCGTCGGTGCTTGCACATAGTACGTTGCCGCAGGTGCGCGCTGCCCCGCCTGTACGTCCGTAAGACGTCGCCGCAGGGCATCCGCGTTGCGCCTGGAGATGTCGAGCTGAGCCCGCAGCCGTTCCGCATCCCGCGTCTCCTCCTGCGTCATGACGGCAGGTTTCTCAGCCGCCGTCTGCTCGGGTGCGGAGTGTCGCCCAATGGCGTAGGCAACACCGATGAGCAGAATACACAAGAGCACTAGGATCAGCACTTTGTGCTCCGTAAGAGTGTGCTGCATTCGCTCAAGCATAGCTTACCTCCTTTCAGCCTTTTATGCAATCTTATGTGAATGCATCACTGCAGGGCGTAGTCGGTCACGCCGCGTGCAATGGCGCGGGCAAAATCGTCCTGTCGCTCTCGCAAGAGTGCCGCATCCCCCTCGTTGTCGATAAAGGCGAGCTCAACGAGGACGGCGACCGCGTCAGTGTTGTTGAGAACATACAAACCGTTGACGCCGGGCTTTGCCCCCTTCACGCCACGATCCACAGTTCCAAGCGCATCCACAATCTGACTCTGGATGCAGTCTGCCAGCTTTTCTCCCTCGCCGCTTCCGTAGTAGTGCCAGACCTCCGTTCCGTTTGCATTGCCGTTGCACGCATTGCAGTGGATGGAGATAAACACATCGGCATCCGCACGGTTGGAAGTCGAGACGACTTCATGCAGACTGTCGGATTGGAGACTCCCCACAACTTCTACACCTGCGGCAGCGAGATAACCCGCAACAAGGTCTGCGACATTCTTCGCCACGTCACACTCGCGCAGTCCACATCCGCAAGCACCAGGATCCGGATTTCCATTCGGGGCGTGCCCCGGGTTCAGAAATACTTTCATTTGTTCTTTTCCCCTTTCTTGTTTGCAACGTTATTGTCTTGTAGCTGCAATATCATATCTTGAAGTTTTTGCGGCACAGGAAGCCCTATCCTCGTCGCATTCTCGATGATCGAGATTCCTTCATTCGAGATGTAGAAGAAGATCACGGCGGAACGCAGGACGCATCCGCTTCCAATGATGTGAACATCTAACACATTCGCCACGCCGACAAGGGTGAAGATGCAGACCTTCTTGCAAATCCCTTTGAAGCCGATGGCACTGGACAGTTTCTTCTCAACAATCGCACGAAGTACACCCGTGATGTAGTCCGTCACAACAAAAGCGACGAGTGCATAAAGCAGATCGTCAAAGCTGCCGAGGAACTCCCCGACCACGATGCCAATGCCCGCCGCATAGAGACGTATTGTCAAAATCTGATCCATCATCAAAAACCTCCTGCTTTCTTCCATTTTCCGAGATGATTCATCCTGCGCAGACGGTAGTTATAGCATCCGCGCATAAGCTCTGTAAGCTGACCGTCCTTCCATAAATATAAGGGCGATCCCGTGCTGACCAGATATTTCCCTTGTCCCAGAGGGCAGAGGCTGGTACGGGCAGTCGGATTCGTTTCCAGTTCCATAAGCAGCTCATCCTTTGCACTGTAAATCTTTGAAATATATTTTTTCCCGGAGATAAGGTAATCCAGATTTGCGGGAAAGCGCATATACATACCGTCATGGAGCGGATAGAGGACACTATAATCCGGTGCGCTCCATCTGCTTTCCGAAGGATAGGTTTCCCCTGTAACAGAGTCTCTTGACGTTGTTTTGGTTTTCTCCATCCAAGATTCCATGTTCTGACCGTCGAAGAACACATAACGGTCTGTGCTGACATGGCTTCCGTCTCCCCCATGCTCTGATGTTGCGTGCCATATCATCACTTTGAAGTTCCTTTCTTTATCCACCCGCCCTCCTACGGTTTGACAGCTATAGAGGTCAGTGGGACCGGATACGGCGGGAGCACCAAACATCGGCACAAGATCATATGCGGCGATGACCTCGCCGTTGCGTTTGACAGAGAGAATACTGTCCCGCTGATCTGCCCCGATGAGTGGAGACACGAGGACATTCACGGCTTCGAGGGTATAGAGATTTCCCCGCTCGTCCATTTCGGCATCGAGCATTCCATAGCCTGAGACATACGCAAAGTGACGGTTGCTGTTGACCATCCATATATCCTCTTTGGAAAAGCCGAGCGGATGAATCTTTCCTTTTGCGTAGTACGAATGGAGCATCTGGTTTTTTTGATCCTTCCACTTTATTTGGAGGAGCGGTATGCCGGAAAGGACATTCGTCGGAACATAACTGCTGCCGCCCTCGGATTCATGCCCGTAGACGCAGCGACCGTCCGTCCAGATCCATTCGCCCGGATAAACAGCATGGTTTCCAATGCAGGTAAGCCACGCGCCATCCGCAAGCACCCGATTTCCGCTCACAGCTTTCACTCGCGCCCTGTGCATATCCCTCACGCTCCCACGATAACGGCGGTACCACCCTTTGAAATCTGTACCCACACTAGACTGCCGTCTCCCGTATTGCAGTCCACTACCGCACGAAATGGATAGGAGCGCTCGCCGATATGAACACGCCCATTCTGAATCCTTCCGCGCTGAGCCTGTGACTCAACCTCCTTCGAGTTCTTTATCCCTGCCCGTATCGCCGCTGCAAGTCCAAGAACACCATTCATCCGTACCACCTCACCATCTTGATCGTCTGCCGCAGAATACGCGGCGTGAGTTCCACCGTGTTGGACTGCAAGAAATACTCATGCCCCTCGAAGCGGATGCGCTCGGTGAAATCGACGATGTGGTCAATGTCGGGAACGCCGCTACGAATCCGTGCGCGAATCTCCACCGTAACAGTCTCCTGTGTTTTGCGATTGAGCCATTCGATTTCTCTCGTCAGCATTCGCAGATATTCTGCGCCCACAACGGGAAACTCAGTGTCGATGAGCGAGGAGTACGGAAGCTCATCGTCACTCGCGTAACTTGCGCCAAGGCTGAGATTCGACTGCTCGACGGTGAACTGACTCGCCTTGCCGCCAGGCTTTCCCTGCGACAAGCTGCTGCCCTCCAATACGCCGTCCACATAGACGGTGGCCGCATACCATCCATAGCCGAGCGGCGCATGGTAGGTGATGCGCTCCGTGCCCTTCTCTTTGCTCCAATCTTCCCAGTCATATTCTGTGTGCTTCTTTCCGTCATTGACGGGTTCTGTTGTACGTTCCCATTCCTTGAAGAGATAGACATCCCGCCCCGTAGTGGCGTAGGCGTAATCCGTGCGGCTGGTCGAGCCGTCCACATTATGCGTGCGCTTCTCGGCGAGGTATTCCCCATCGTAGGTATAGGTGCTGTAGCCGTTCTCATTCGTCTCGCGGACGAGAAAACCGTTGGAGTAAGTGCGGCTGATCTCTTTGAACGAAATCGTGCCGGTGAAAGGTACAGGGACAGTGTCCTCCTCGTTGTGCGCCCCGCTCTCATGATTGTTATTCGCACTGTGCCAGATGGAACGCACGAGTTTCCGCTCAATCGTCGGCTGTGCGTGCGGCCAGTGCGTGATGTCAATGACGGATTCCTCCATGCCGCGCTGAACAATGTGGAGCGTATCTCCACGAATAAACACATTGATCTGACGCTGCGGCAGTTTTGCCGTCCATCCGAACAGTGCGGAGATGAAGTCATGGTAGGTCATTCCGCTGCCCTCAAAGTTCTGCGACGGTGTGAAATCATCGGTCAGACGATGAAGCCGAAGCCCAAGTGCTGCCGCAATCTCCACCGCATAGCGTGATACCTTTGCCCGCTCGACGTAGATATGGATGGGCGTGTAGAGGAGTGTGTCTTTACTGTACGTCCCCTTGACGGACTGCACGATGCCGCGCTGACTTGTTTCCTCGACAAGAAAACGGAAGGCATAATCCATCACCCGCCCTTCTACACACGCGCCGACGGCAAGCGGCTGGACGGTTTCGAGTTGGATCATGTCGGAAAGCGTAAGCTCGCCGAGCGTCACGGAGAACGAACGAATGCCGCGCTCTCTGAACTCTGCGTAGGTAAGCGTGTGCGGAATCTCGATTTTCGTGTCTGCAACGATGCGTGACTGTTTGACAAGAGTTCGTTTCGTATCTACCAACGCTGCTTTGCAATGACCGATACGCCGAAGCGCATCCCCTGTCACTCGGATTTTCTTGACGATCCGAATATCGCGTAGGGTATCTGCATGAACGGAACAAGATAGATTGAGCCTGCGTGACGTATCTCCGCTGACCTGCACGGGCTGACGAAATACGGGAATCACCGTGGCGTATATGATCGGTTTGAGGTGAACGCGCCCGAACGGCAGCCATGCGATGCAGACGGCAGGTTTCAGCTTGATGCTCATACGCCCGCTCTCCATCCGAACTGCCGCCCCGTGAATTCTGCAATCCTCATGGAGACAGTGCGCGTGTCCATAACGGTGGATGTCGGATTCTGTTCGGCGATATGTCTGCCGTATTCCGTAACATTCCCTCCGCTCTTTTCAAGTGCCCTCAGAGCGCACAGTCCTTCTGCCGTGCGATAGGCAGGATTCCCGATGAGGGAAATCCCCGTCACACGCGAGTCCGCACCATACTGCGCGGATAGTGCGGCAACATCGACCGTTTGCAGAAGCTCCTGATTCGCAGCCGTCGCCTCATAACTTCCATCGCCGCAGTCGGTCATATCCGTCTGCGTCGCTTGGACGGGCAGCATGATAACCTGTTCCCGTGGGCTGATCTCCTCATCCGAGAGGATAAGATTCGAGACGAGAATGTCCTCGGTTCTACTGTAAACCGTAATGGTCTTTTCACTGGAACTGTAGGCATACCAAAAAGAGCAGTCCTGCTTGTTGCAAACCTCGCGTTCGTTCAGGAGTGCCCGAAAGATACCGTCATTGTTCTGCCCCGGTTTGACATGAAACCACAAAGTATTGACTGCATTTGCGCGAATGCTGTCGGAAGTGGCGATGGTATCGTTATTGTTGTTTCCCTTCATGCGCCACCTGCTCCAGGACGTTTCCGCACTAACGATGATGTAGCCTCCGATTGCAAGGGTAAGTTTAGCACGGTCTGCATTCTCCGGTGCTTTGAAGTACAGATCCAGTTTCCCGTAAAGCTCTGTGGGGAATCCTGAAATCGTCAGACCTTTGTCACCGGTCGGCTGCCAGAAGGATATGCCTGTTTTGCTGTACTGCTCGCCCGTCACCGTCGTGCCGCCACGAACTGAGAGCAGATCCGCATAGCCCGGATTGATGTATTTGAATGCCATACGAACCTCCTCAATTCGAGACTAGGAGCCCCTCTGCCTGAATATCCACGCTCGTATCTTGCTGCGGTGCCTCATCTGCACTGCTGAGTGCCTTGACCCAGAAGACGGTATTCGTGTCGCGGACGTTCTGCAGAGAAATAACATCCTTCCATTCGGCAGACTCCAATGCTGTCTCGGCAGTGTATTTGTTATCCGTCGCGGCTTTCCACTTATCCGCATGATCACCGACAAACTTGATCGTCAATACTCCGTCAATGTGGAAGCCGCTCTCGCACCGCACGGCACATTTGACGGCTTTCTGCTCACCCTTACCCGCATCGAGCAGAACGGAGATCGGAGAGAGTTCCGTACCGGAGCTGACCTCCGTCCCGTCCTTGCTGCCCTCCGTCGGATTGTTTATATAGATATGCAGCAGTTCTGCCATTTTCACACCCTCCAAAATTCTAAAGACAGTTTATATACCTTCGGAAAATGAGCCACGTACTCGTAGGATTTCACCACGACACGCATCGAGGGCAGGACGCTCCCGCTCTCGTCCGTCACGGACACCCTTGCGCGGCCGTCCCAATAGCCCTTGATCTTTTCCCAGTCGGCGGCAGTGACCGTGACCATACAGGAGATACGGTCGCCCTCCGTAACATGTCCGAAGTCCTGCACGACCGCGCCGCCGACAATCTCCAAAAGTTGCTGACGGTCGTCGGGAACAATCTGCCAGTTCTCGACACTCAGCGTTCTGACCTCACCAATGTGAATATGAATTGGAATCACCCCCTAGGGCATTTTCAACAGCAGGACGGATACGGTCGGCAACGTGGTCGGCAAGCATACGCATTCCCTCATTGTCCTCCGTGACGGCGTTCTCGATTTGCACCTGTATGTGAATTTGGCGGTTGTCCGTCATGGATGGCGCGGACTGGGGAGTATTTTGAGAGGAAAGAACATTCTGCCCCGCAGTTTGGATGCTCTGCGCTTGTTGCCCCAATCCTGCCATCATCTGTGCGTATGAGAACTCCTGCCCATTCACACGGATGCGGGAACTATCCTCACGCTTCTCGGGAGCGAAATTCGGCAGGAGATTCTCCATCGCCCATTTACGCCCGGATTGGAACTGTTGGAGAAGTTCCGGTGTCAGCCCCAAGTCCTCCGCTGTGAACTTATTCTTCTTGCGAAGATACTCCATCAGCCCGACTTGCCCGGACTGCTTGAATACCTTCAGCTCCTCTTTCTGGGAGCGGAGGACTTCCAGCGCGGCGTTGCGCTTGGCATCGAGTTTCTGCTTCTCTGCCCAACGTGTCGCCTCGACCTCATCCAGACCTTTCTGTACCCACGCATCCTTCTCGCGCTCAATCTCTGCAAGGCGATTTTCGAGTTCCGTTTTCCAGATGGAGTCAATATTGGATGCAACGTCACGCTCCCACTGCTCCATCACACGCGCCTTGCTCTCACTGAGCCACGCCTGCGTCTGCACCTCGTCCAAGCCCTTCTGGTGAAAGGCATCGGCTTCACGGGCGATGGCGTCCAGCTTGTTCTGCAGGTCGGTCTTGTAGAGCGCATTCGCCTTGTCCACAACGTCCCGCTGAAAGTCGGCGTAGATTTTCGCTTCCTTTGCCAAGCGGTATTCGTCGATGAGATGCGGATCTGCGCCCTTCTGGAAGGACTCGAAGGCCTCGCGATCCAGAGCGTGAATACTATTCTGGATGTCTGTGTGCGTCAGTGTATATAAGCTGTCTGTCAGTTGTGCTGTCGCCTTTGCAGATTCACTGACCGTCTTTGCGGCATCTTTCTCTGCCGCCGCACGGATTTTCGCAGCTTTGGCATTCTGCTCCTGCGCCTTGGCATTCTTCTCCGCTTCGGCACGCGCCTTCTCCTCTGCCGCCGCTTTCTCTTTGGCAATCTTCTGCTGTTCTTGGTGCTGCTTGTATTCATCCCCGTAGAGAGCATCGAGAACGCTGCCGCCGAGGAACGGAATTGCAATCAGCGGAGACGCCACAGGATGATTCTTTACGAGCCACGCATTCGCTTCTGCGTGTTCATTGACCTTGTGAATCTGCTCACCGACAAAACCCGCCAATTCTGCGACGGTCTTGAGTGCCTCACCCCATCCAAGGACAGCGTCCTTGATCTCGTCCTTATTGTCACGGATCGTTTCAACCAGAGATTCAAAGCCGTCATTGATCTCCGGCATGAGTTCTTCGGCGGCAGGAAGGAGCGCCGCACCGAGGGCAAGTTTCAGCTGTCCCGCTTCCATCTCCATCGCACGCCACTTGAGATACGTCTCGTGCGCCTGTTCGGGGTCGAGCAGTCCCGTGGTCTTGACACGCGAGGAAATGGTCATCAGATCGTCATACTGTTCGAGGATCGGAATAAGAGCCGCACCACGCGCTCCGAGGACTTCTGCGGTATATGCTTCCTCCATGCCCGCTTCGCTTGCGGTCTTGTACCCTTTGGCGAGCTGTGCCAGCTGCTCATTCAGCGGCAGGAGATTCCCTTGCTGATCTTTGAGTGCGATCCCGAAGCGCGATAGGGCGTGTGTGGTATCGTTACCCGAATTTCCCGCAGCGGATACCTGTTTGTCAAGACGAGCGATCAGCGGTATGACGCTCTTGATGTCCGTATCCGCAAGCTGAAACATACGCCCCAGTTCAGCGGCTTCCCCAGCAGAGACGTGAAGTCGTTGCGTCAGCTTGTAGACGTTCTCGCCCGCAAGCATCGCATCTTTCGTGATATTGAACAGCCCCGCGCCTGTTGCGGCGACTGCCATAACGGCAGCCATCTTCGCGGAGAGTATGTTGAATCCGCTCGTTAGATTCTTGACACCCGCCTGTGCCGCCGTCATACCCGCTGAGATACGTCCGCCGAGCGTGCCGGAGAGTACCGCACTTTCCTTGAGGCGATGATTCAGTTTCCGCACCTCGGCTTCGGTCTGTGCGACCGTCCGCTGCTGCCGCAGGAGATTGCTCTCCGCACGGCGATAGGACGCACTATCCACGCCGTCATTCTTCTTGGCAGACTGCAAAACAGCAGCAAGAATCTGTTCTTTTTGCCGCTGAATATCCAACTCGCGGTTGATCGCCTGATAGCGCACCTTGATCTTGTCGAGTTCCGTCCCTACGCCATCGAGTTTGGCAAGGTCGGCATCCAGTTTGAGGTGAATATTGTTTGCCTTGCTGTTGAGTCGCGCAATGGAATCCGATACGGTTTTCCCCGCTGTGTCAAAGTCCAGCTGCAGCTGTGCGATGTTGAGACCGATGTCGAGATAGAGTTCATCAATCTTTTGTCCGCGCTTTGCCACTCCATCTCCCTCCCTACATCACGTCGTCAACATATCGCTCAGACGATCTTTCTTCGCAGATCGCCGTCACCACAAGCTGATCGAGCAGGAACGTAATCTCATGTGCGTCAATTTCCTGCATTGTCCATCCGTATGCGGACTGCAGCCGCTCGTAATAGCGCAGTAAATTCTGGTACGGAGAAAGAACTACGCCTCTTTCCCCGTCTCCCCGTTTGGGAGGTTCACCAATTTGGAAAACGTCAATGACTGAACCCATCGAAAGAGTGCGCGTGTCAGTGGAACAATGTCCGCAACGTCTACATTCTCCTCCACGGATTCTCGTGTCACTTCCTCCCGTCCGAATCCAAGGACAATCAGACGGACGTGCTCGTCCAGAAAATCTTCAAGGCTCAGACCTTCTTTGTCGGCATCAAAAAAGGCAAGGAACTCACGCCAGACCTTCATCTTCGGAGGGTTCGGCGTGATCTCCCTGCCCGCAATATGCAGTTTCGGTGTATCCATCATGTCCTCCCTCAGACCTGCTCGTACCACTTCGTTCCCGTCTCAGCGGCAAAGCCCGCCGCCTCCTCGTCTGCCTTGGCGTAGGACAGCCCGTCGGAAATACGGTAGATCGCCTTTGCCGTCAGTGTCGGCGTATCGAACTGAATGCTCTCCTGCTTCGAGTTGCCGCTCTCGGAGGGTTCCGTGAATTGGACTTTGTAGAATTTGGTGTATCTCTTCTTGCCGTTGCGCTTATCCGACTGAAAGAGCACGGCGAAGTACGGAGCGACATCGTCCTTGCCCGCCTTCATCACGCCGTTCTCGATACTGTGTCCAAGGAGATACGCGACATACTCAAGCGGTAAAGCAGCCGTGTCAAACGTCAGATCGTAGGATGCGGTATTCGACGCCGTATCCACAGACTGACCGTCGGCAAAAAGCTCCGCTTGATTCGTCTGTGGCTTGATGTCCACCTTGCGCAGGAGTTTCCCGAGCGGAATCGGAGCTTCGTAGGTCGCCGCTCCTCCTGCCACATCGGTGAGCATCTTGGCGATATGAAGTTTCTGGATGTTGATGAACTGCCCGCTTGTCAGATTCCCTGCGGGCTTTCCTGCCGATGTAGGACTTGGCATTTTATTCTCCCTCCATTGCTGTTCTGTAATCTGTGATTTCAACGAAAATATCTTTCTCTGTCAGTTCCTGCGTCTGCGCACGCACAAAGCCGAGCGGCAGGAGCACACTTTTTACGGCTTTATGGATTTCCCGAAACCGTCCGTCCTTCGTCAGAATATGGATACGCACCGTGATTCGGCGTTCCAGTTCCGCACCGTCTACCGAGAGCGCAGGAACGTCGGAAATGACAGAGTAGACGAGAATGGGGTATGTCCCCGCATCGGGACTGCGCCCGTGGTAGATGCCCTTTCTCCCATGCGCGAGAAGCTGCGTCAGCTCCTTGGAGCGCACAAGTGCCTGATACACCATCCGTGCCGTACTCATTTCCCTCTCCTCTGTATTGCCGCTCGGACAGCATCAACGATGGCAGAACGGATCCCGTCTTTCTTGGCATCGAGCGCGGGATAGAGAAACGGACGGTTGATGCGTGGGCTGAACTCGACAAGAACGCCGTAGAATACGCCATCTTGAGACTCCGCATCTGCCGCGATCCTCCAAACAGAACCGTCCTTCCTGCGGAGACGTTTGTGGATGGAGTCCCGCAACGCACCTTTGACCACGCGCTTATCTGTTCCCGTATAGACGGGACAGCGGTTCTTTGCCTCCGCGACCACATCGTCCGCGCCGCGCTCAAGTGCTTCCTTTGCCGCAGCCGTCGCCTCTGCACCAAGCTCCGAGAGGATCTTCTCGGCAGAGACGAATCCACGGTATCTAGCCATCTTCCACCAACTCCCTGCATTCCAGAACAAGCCACCGTTTCTTTCCTCCGAGCGGATACGGCGGCGCAATGGGTGTGAGCGTTTTGTCGCCCCAACGGATACGATCCGTCACGCGCACATCCGCACGGTAACGAATGACGATGCGGTAATCCACCTTCTGCACCTTCTCCGCATAACCGTCCGAGATTTTTGCCGCAAACGGCAGAACGAGCGCCCATGCCTTTGAAATCTCCTGCGCAGATGAGGAGAGGATATTTCCCTCATCATCCGTATCTGTGACGGGACGCAGAATAGTGATTCGATGACGCAGTTCGCTCATGGACACTCTCACCTAAAAGACCTCCTTCCGCACACCAAAAAGCAGGGAGCGAAGCGTCAGCGCAAGCCCTCTGTGATCCGCTTCCTCCCGATGTTCATAGAGATAGGATACGGCGTAGAGTATTGCGACTCGTACAATCGCCTGATCTTCAACCTTGGACAGCTTCTTCACGCGCAGAAGTGCCGTACAAATCTGTTCTGCCGTTTCCGCAAAGTGCGTGAGGAGATCGTCCTCCTCATCGCCGTCAATGCGCAGATACTGCTTGACTGCTGCAAGCGGCACAAGCATAAAACCACCTCCCCTCTTGCCGCAAAACCAATGAAATCGCTGATAAAATGGATAAGTGGACGATTTATCAGCCCTTCATCTTGAGTGTCTGCACGGCTTCCTCAAGAACGAGCTTGCCGTCCACGCGCTCCTTCATGACGTAGCCGATCATGCCGTTGCCCGCAAACAGCTCCTTCAGTTCCTGCAGGGAACGTGTGCCACGGTCGCCGATGTTGTAGTAGGAGTAGTCACCGAATGCGATGACGGTCTTACCCGCCTCGACAGCAGACATATACGCCGAGGAATACACGGGGTAGCCGAGCAGACGGTCTGGTTCACCCATCTGGTACGACGGCTGCCAAAAATATGCACCGTTGGCATCCTTGAGCTTTCGGATGCTTGCAAGCGTCTGATCGTTGACGATGAACGACGCATTCTTGCGGTAGGGATGCTTGAGGCTGTAGACGAGCGTCACGAGTTCATCCGCCTTGAGGTCTGCCGCCGCCGTGGTGACGGATGTCTTTGCCGAGGTGAGAAGTCCCTTGGGCTTGTGCGTCCCATCGCCATTCAGGAATGCGTCCTCCTCTGCATTGCCGAGTGCCTTGCCGAACTGCTCGATGAGATAGCTCTCAAGGTTGAAGGCGTTGTCGTAGAGAAGCTCTTCTGTCACCTTAACCGCAACGTGCAGCTTGTGCGCGTCGAGGACGATCTGGTCGAAGGTAGCCTCGCCGAAGGTGAGCGGCGCCCCCTCCTCAATCCATGCAGCCGCAGGTTTCGTGGCGGCGATATTGATCTTGTGCTCGCCGCTCGTTGTGATGACTGTCGCAAGCGGACGCAGGACGTTCTCCTCATTCAGAACGTCAATGAGACGCTGATCGTACTCTTCGGGTACGAGATAGCCGCCGTTTGCATCCACACCTTCCTGCAGGACGTTCTCCACCTGCCGGAAGTTCGTACGCAGTGCCTTCAGCATTGCCGCACGGTATGCCTCGCTTGCACGACCCGTCTTTTCTGCATTGAGAGATGCGCCCGGAGTGTTGGTGATTGCCGCCGTCACGGGCTTTGCAAGCTGCGCGTCGAGAATCGCCTGACGCTCCATGCGCTCGATGTCCTTGCCGAGTGCAAGCACCTCGTTCTCCATCTGCTCGTATGCCTTGGCATCTTCAGCTGTAAGGCGGCCGTCCTTTTCGTGAGAATCCAGAAACTGCTTTGCCTGTTCCCACATTTCTGCACGCTTCTCGCGCATTGCCATGATCTTATCCATGTTCTTGTCCCTCCATTAGTGTGAAATAGAAAAGAGCCGCTTCTTAAACGGCTCTGCATCGACATTGTGTGTCCCCTGACCGAATTTCGAGAGCAGGGAGTTTGTGACAGCGGCGCGGGAGAAGATCAGCCCGTCTGCCACTTCGGTCAAAGGACGCTGAACGTCCGTATAGAGAACGGAATCCGCAAATCCAAGCTCCACTGCTTTCTTTGCGTTCATCCACGTTTCGGCATCCATCAACCGTGAAATCTTCGCACGGGACAGCCCCGTCTTGAGTTCATAGGCGTTGATAATGCTCTCCTTGATCTCGGCAAGGAATGTGATTGTCCGCTCCATCTCGTGTGTATCCCCTATGGAGACGGTCATGGGATTATGGATCATCAACATCCCCAAGGGAGAAATCTCAACCGTTGATCCTGCCATCGCAACAACGGATGCAACAGATGCGGCAATTCCGTCAATCTTGACATTGACGTTCCCCTTATACTCCATGAGCATATTGTAGATCTGTGCCGCCGCATAGCAGTCCCCGCCTGGTGAGTTGATCCAGAGGTCAATATCTCCCTCGGCGGCGTGAAGCTCAGATCGAAACATCTGGGGTGTAATTTCATCCCCCCACCACGTTTCGTCCGAGATTTCACCGTCCAGAAGCAAGATTCGCTTCTCTCCCTCGTTCCGCACCCAGTTCCAAAATTTACGTTTCATCGCCCTCTCCTTTCTTGTTGGCGAATAAACCTGCGTCCCTCAGTTTTGTCATATTCCCGTTGATGAGATAGAGATCGCCGCCCTCGTCTGCTTCGATGGGATTCATGTCCTCAAGGCTGCGGATGTCGTTTGCCGAAAGCCATCCGTTCTGCCGCCCGATGGCATAGCCCTCCATACGGCTCTTGTGGTATTGTCAAGAACAGTTGACAAATTTCTCACAAGGGAACGACCGTTTAAGT
>NZ_DBHIVL010000054.1:0-16248 GCF_057271695.1 Centipeda sp. (in: firmicutes) | reverse complement strand
CTTTCGTTCAAGCGCAGCGCGTTTAAGAAGTCCGCAGGTATTTAGGCAGATAAGCGCACGACCGCTTGCGTAACTCCGTGTTCGCGAGGGGCATTAAACCACAAAGTACAAAACACAAAATACTGTTCCCCTAAGCACGCCACAGCTCCACCAACTCCTCTGCGGCACTGTACGGATGCTCCGCACCCGCGACGGCACTGATGACAAAGAATCCCTCCACGCCCGTCGCTCTGAGCGCAGGCAGATCCGCAGCCTTGACCCCGCCCCCCACAACCACGGGTACGGGGCTGATGCGGTGCAGTGCCGCAAGCTCATCGAGACTGCGCGTCACAATCTCGCCCGAGGCGGTACGTCCCGCCTCGGGCTTTGTCGCAGTTGCGTGCAGCGGCCCCGCGCCGAGATAGTCGATGCACGCGGTATCACAGTGTGCTGCGTACGCAAGCAGCTCCGTTGTACGTGCGGAGAGCCCGACAATCGCATCTTTACCAAGATACTTGCGGCAAACATCGACGGGAATATCCGTCTGCCCGACGTGCACGCCGTCCACCTTGATGCCCTGCTCCCATGCCGCGAGCACACAGTCCAGACTGTCGTTAATCACGAGCGACACGGCATCCGACTTCTCCTGTGCCGCGAGAACATCTGCCGCCGCACGCGTGAGCTCAACCACCTCGCGTGCATCCGCCCCCTTTGCTCGGATCTGGACAAAGGTGAACCCCGCACGCACCGCCTCCGCAATGACACGCGCCACGGGTCGTCCGCTCGTGTTCTCAGGGCCGATCACGAGATAGGCGGATAGGTCAAATTTCCTGCGCATATATATCATTCTCCTATCAATAAAAGGGGCTGTTGCACGAAGCTAGAAAACTTCGTGCAACAGCCCCTTTCCGTCAAAGCCGTATGGCTCAGTAATTCTGCACAACCTGCTGGAAGAAAGACTGCGGATGCTCACAGACCGGGCACTTCATCGGTGCCTTCGGGCTCTCGCAGACGTAGCCGCAGTTGAGACACTGCCAGATGATCTTCTCATCACGCTGGAACACCGTGTCCTCATCCACCTTCTGCAGGAGGAGCTTGTAGCGGGCATCATGCTCCTTCTCGATTTTGCCGACAGCGTCAAAGAGACGTGCAATTTTGTCGAACCCTTCCTCACGCGCCACACGCGCAAACTCGGGGTACATGCTCGTCCACTCCTCGTTCTCTCCGGAGGCAGCGTCCGCGAGGTTTGCCTTCGTATCGCCGACACCGTGCACGAGCTTGAACCAGATCTTTGCATGTGCCTTCTCATTGACCGCCGTCTCGTTGAAGATGTTGGAAATCTGAACGTAGCCGTCCTTCTTCGCCTGCGATGCGTAGTAGAGATACTTCGTATGCGCCTGCGACTCGCCGGCAAATGCCGCCCAAAGATTCTTCTCGGTCTGTGATCCCTTGAGTTCCATAATGCTCTCCTTTGCTAAAACAAATACACAAAACACATCAACCGATGAGAATGCCATCCCTCTATGCCTTGCTCAGGGGCACAGACGGCATCCGCTCGGCGTGATGGGTGGAGGAAGCAGGCATCTGTTTCCTCCACCGACGATTATTTTATCAACGTTTGACCAGAATATCAATGACCTCGTCAATGTTTTTCTTGCCGAAGAAGAGGTCTTCCCCCACGATCATACAGGGGACGCTCATCACGCTGTACTTCTCCTTCAGTTCGGGGAAGTAGCGGATGTCGTAGATGTCTGCGCGGATATCTCTGCGCTCTACCGCGATGCGTTGTACCGCCGCGACCACGTCGGGACACATCGTACAGGACAGCGACATGAGCACCTTGACATCTGCCGGTGCGGAAATCTGCTCAATTTTCGCACGCGTCTCGTCACGAAGCTCCTGCCCCGGTCCCGCCACATTGTAAAGTGCGAGGATGAAGGAGTTAAACTCGTGCCCGCCCGGAACGGCGTGGAAGATGATGCCGCTCGGCGAACCATCGGCACGCAGGAGCTCGATGCCCGGCTCCCCGTTCGCATCGTCACGCTCCTCGTAGCTGATCTTGTCCGTCAGACCCTCAAACTCATCCATAAAACCGCGCAGTTCGCGCGAGAGATCACCGTCGTCATAGTGTCCGACGAGCTTGACTGATGTCTCGAACTTGTCAAAGACCGCCGCCAGCTGCTCACGGATCTCGGCAGAAATGAAGTTCGTCTCATTCCCCGCTGCCGCTTCCTTCTCAATGGAATTCTTGCGCTGTTCAAAACGCTTCGCATCCACCTCGGCGCGCGCAAAGGCAGGGATCTTCAGGCGGTCGTGCAATGCCGCCGCATGACGTTCCGCCGCAACTGCGCTGACCGCACCGTCGGAGACTGCCGTTACGACCTGACGGAGTGTCTTGATGCAGACATCGCCCGCCGCGAAAACGCCCTTAACGTTCGTCTCCTTCTCCTCGTTCGTGATGACGTAGCCCTGCTCATTCAGCGCAATATGCTCGCGGAAGAGCCCTGTGTTCGGGATGTAGCCGGCAAAGACGAAAACGCCGAACGTCTCGCCGTCCTTTGCCATATAGTGCTCGACCCTGCCCGTGACCTCGTCACGGAAATCGGCATAGGAGATCATTGTCTCGCCGCCGACACGCTCCACCACCGTGTTGAAGCGAACCTTGATGTTCGGATAGTTCGCAAGCGCGTCCACCGCTGTCTGCGGGGCTCGGAACTTATCGCTGCGCACAAGGATCGTGACAGACTTTCCATAGCGCGAGAGGAACATACTTTCCTCCACCGCTGCAAGTCCACCGCCGATGACGAAGATGTCCATGCCCGTGAAGAACTCTGCATCACAGGTTGCACAGTAGGCGACGCCGCGCCCCTGAAACGTTTTCTCACCGTAGAAGCCAACCTTGCGTGGATTCGCCCCCGTCGCGAGGATGACGCTCAGAGCCTCCACCGTACCCGCCGTTGTCTCAAGCTCCTTGATATCCTGGTCGAGCTTCAGTCCAATGACCTCCGCCTCGACGAACTCAGCACCAAAGCCGCGCGCCTGCTGCTCCATCTGTGCCGCAAGCTCAGAGCCGCTAATCTTGCCCGTGCCGGGATAGTTCACGACATCGGCGGTAATGGTAATCTGCCCGCCGACCTTCTCCTTCTCGATCACCAGCACCTTGCATTTGGCGCGCGCCAGATAGATCGCAGCAGAGAGCCCCGCAGGACCGCCGCCAACAATGACGGCATCATACATTTTATCCACCAAAGCACCTCTTTTGTAGTTCATAGGAAAAAGCACTTCGCAAGCTGCCTCACGAAGTGCTCCGATCATTTTCTTAGAGTTTGCCGACGAGGTCGAAGCTCGGCTTGAGCGTCTTTTCGCCCGGCTTCCAGCGTGCGGGGCAAACCTCATCGCCGTGCTTGGCGACGAACTGGAGTGCCTGCACCTTGCGGAGAAGCTCCTGTGCGTTGCGGCCGACGTTGCCCGCACTCACCTCATAGGAAACGATCTTGCCCTCGGGGTTCACAACGAACGTGCCGCGCTCGGAACGACCGTCCTCCTCGATGTAGACATCGAAGTCGCGTGCGAGCTTCGCCGTCGGATCTGCGAGCATCGGATACGTGAGCTTGCCGACGAGCTCGGAGCTCTCATGCCATGCCTTGTGGACAAAGTGGGAGTCGCAGGAAACAGCGAAGATCTCACAGCCGAGCTTCTCGAACTCACCGTACTGCTCCTGAAGATCAGCGAGCTCCGTCGGGCAGACAAACGTGAAGTCCGCCGGATAGAAGAAGAACACGCTCCACTTGCCCTTGAGATCCGCCTTTGTGTACTGCGTAAACTCGCCCTGTGCTGCGCCCGCCTTCTTCTGGAATGCGTCGACCTTGAAATCGGAAATTTCCTTGTTGATGAGTGACATTGAATATCCTCCTTTGATGGTAACCAATCGCTCTCATTTCGAGGGATTGCGTATGTCCTTTTGATGGGTTAATCATAGCACAGAGGATTTTCCTTGTCAACAGAAATTTATACTTTTTAATAATTATTTTTAGTTAGTTTTCCGATTGTCAAAAAAGGCCTATGTCATTACAAGAAAGGGATGTCGCACGAAGCCTGAAAAGTCTCCGTGTAACATCCCCTAAATCAGAGTCTCATCTTAAAATCGTCATAACCGAACTCACGAACGATCTCCCAATCACAGTTCGGCGCAACGGCAATGATGTTCGGCAGCGGCATTCCGTTGAACGTATTGTTCTTCACCATCGTATAGATCGCCATGTCACCGAAGACAACGCGGTCGCCGACGTTCAGTGGCGCATCAAACGAGTATGTGCCAATCGTATCGCCCGCAAGACAGGTCGGTCCTGCGAGCGTGTGGGTGTACGGCTTCTCCCCCTCCGCCCCCGCATGGATGACGGGCGGACGATAGGGCATCTCGATGACATCGGGCATGTGGCAGGCTGCCGACGTGTTCAGAATGACATTCCCATCCGTCTGAACGTCGAGCACCTCGGCGACGAGGAAGCCCGCATTGAGCGCGACCGCCTCGCCCGGCTCAAGATAGACCGCGACATCATAGGTGTCCTGCACATGGCGGATCAGCCGCTTGAGCAGGGGAATGTCATAGCCCTCGCGCGTGATGTGATGTCCACCGCCGAAATTCAGCCACTTCATCCCGTGGAGATATTTCCCGAACTTCTCCTCCACGGCTTCGAGTGTCGCGGCAAGTGCGTCCGCCCCCTGCTCACAGAGCGTATGGAAGTGAAGTCCGTCGACGCCATCAAGCAGGTCTGCACGGAAGTCCGCAATCTTTACGCCGAGGCGCGACCCCGGTGCACACGGGTCGTAGATTGCATGCTCCTGCGTCGAGCGTTCGGGATTGATGCGGATGCCGCAGGATGCACCCGCCGCGCGTGCCGCCGCACCGAACCGCTCCCACTGGGCGAAGGAGTTGAAGATGATGTGGTCGCAGATCGCCGCAAGGCGCGGGATCTCGTTCTCCTCGTAGGCAGGCTTAAAGACATGGTTCTCCTTGCCCATCTCCTCCTGCGACAGCCGTGCCTCATAGATGCCGCTCGCCGTTGTGCCTGAGAGGTAACGCCCGATCAGCGGATAGTAGTGATACATGGAAAAGCATTTCTGGGCGAGCAGCACCTTCGTCCCTGTATCCTCGGCAACATCCGCGAGGATGCGGAGATTTTTCTCAAGCAGCTCCTCGTAGACGAGGTACGAAGGTGTGGGAACAACATCCCACTCTGTGCGCCACGTCATCAGTCTACCAGCACGGGGCTGTGGCTCTCCTGCCACGGCAGTCCCCAGACATTCAGTGCGTCCATGAACGGATCGGGATCGAACTCCTCGACATTGAACACCCCCGGTTTGCGCCACTTGCCCGTCATTACCATCATCGCACCGATCATCGCAGGCACGCCCGTCGTATACGCGACCGCCTGCGAACCGACCTCGGCGTAGCATTTCTCGTGGTCACAAACATTGTAAAGGTAGTAGTTCTTGTCCTTGCCGTCCTTCTTCCCGCGGAAGATGCAGCCGATGTTCGTCTTGCCCTTCGTACGCGGGCCAAGGCTCGCGGGGTCGGGCAGCACAGCCTTGAGGAATTGGAGGGGGATGATCTTGTGCCCCTCAAAGTCAATCGGCTCGATCGAGGTCATTCCGACGTTCTCAAGGCACCGTAGATGCGTCAGATAGCTCTCACCGAATGTCATAAAGAAGCGAATGCGCTTGATGCCCTTGATGTTCTTCGCGAGTGACTCGAGTTCCTCGTGGTGCAGGAGATACATATCCTTCTGCCCCACCTCGGCAAAATCATAGACGCGCTTAATCTCCATCGGCTCGGTCTCGACCCATGCGCCGTTCTCCCAGTAGCTCCCCTTTGCAGAGACCTCGCGGATGTTGATCTCGGGGTTGAAATTCGTCGCAAAAGGATAGCCGTGGTCGCCGCCGTTGCAGTCGAGGATGTCGATGTAATTGATCTCGTCGAACTCATGCTTCATCGCGTACGCACTGAAGACGCCCGTCACGCCGGGATCAAAGCCCGACCCGAGAATCGCCGTCAGTCCCGCCGCGCGAAAACGATCGGCATATGCCCACTGCCAGCTGTACTCGAACTTCGCCGTGTCCTCCGGCTCGTAGTTTGCCGTATCGACGTAGTGCACCCCCGCTGCAAGGCACGCATCCATGATGTGCAGATCCTGATACGGCAGGGCAAGGTTCAGCACGACATCCGGCTGAAACTCACGAATGAGTGCTGTGAGTGCGGGGACATCGTCTGCATCCGCAGCGGCGGTCCGAATCTTCGTCTTGCCTCCGTCCAGCTTTTCCTTCAGTGCATCACATTTGGACTTTGTGCGCGAGGCGATGAGAATCTCCTCAAACACCTCCGAATTCTGACAGCATTTGTGTACGGCAACGCTCGCAACGCCGCCCGCACCAATAATCATCGCTTTTCCCATAAGAGCGCCTCCTTATCAATACCTCTATCATACAACAGGAAAGGGGTCACGGCAAGTGCAGCGACCCCACAGAAGTTTTTATCTGTAGGATTACAATAGATATGTTACACAAGTAAATAAAAGAGAAAGCCAAATTGTGTTATGCTCTATCTAGCGAACAAACCATACACAAAGGAGGCTTTCTCATGAAAAGCATAACACAGGACATCAAGTATTATCAAGCGATTCTTTCCTATGCAGATCAGCACGGCGTTACAAAGGCTGCGATTAAGTATTGCACCTATCGGCAGTTGATCTACCGTCTGCGTAATCGCTACAATGGTACGCCGGAATCCCTCGCACCCAAGTCACGCCGCCCCCATCATCACACCAACGCATAGAGTAGCTTAAACCCTTGATACATAAGGGTTTAAGCTACTCTATTATGTTATTTTGTCACTTGTTTGTCGCTTTAATCTACAAACCAATGTTAAAAGCTATTCGATACTTGATTTTATCTACTATACTGTTGCCGCCGCCAGTTCCGTTCCAAACAGGTCAAACAGGGTCATTTGATTGCTTTCTTTCATCTTCACCTCGTACTTCTGCCTAACTTCCTGCATGAATTCACCTACTGCGTCGGGGTGATTCTTCAAAAACCATTCAACATGATTTCTGATATACTCTTCACGGATTGCTGCGTCATTCAAATCGTTCGGGACGCGTTTCATTCTCTCATCTATGCTATCAAAACCCTTGAATTCTTCTGCAAGCCGTTCTTTTGTCATTTCGATATATTCAGGGTTTATATCAATTCCAATTCCGTTTCTGTCCGTCTGTTGGCACACTCTTAATGCCGTGCCGCTCCCTACAAAGGGGTCAAGAATTGTATCTCCCGGATTTGAGGACGCTAAAATCATACGTTCAAATAACCCCTCTGGCTTTTGTGTCGGATGCTGCTTTCTATTCTTATTGCAATAGTGCATATGGGAAAACTCCCACACATTGCCCGGATTTGCCCCTCGCATATTATTAACAGAACGATAAAATTTTTGTGGTACTCTAATATCATTCAAATGAAAGACAAATTTTTGGGGGCTTTTTGTGAACATCAGTATATCATCGTGTCGCGGCGAAAAGCCTTTTGTTTTTCCGATACCCTGTGTATAAAACCATGTTATCCAAGAATTAAAAGTCATGCCTAATTCTTGCTCCAAGATAGTATAAACATAGGAAATATAGCGCATTCCCATGAAAACATATATAGTTCCATTATCTGTAAGAATACGCTTTGCTTCTGTAAGCCATTGACGCGAAAAGTCAAGATATTCTTCAAATTTAAGTTTATCTTGATTGTTCCCATAATTTTTATTGAGATTATATGGCGGGTCTGTCA
This sequence comes from Centipeda sp. (in: firmicutes), assembly GCF_057271695.1. Classification (NCBI taxonomy): domain Bacteria; kingdom Bacillati; phylum Bacillota; class Negativicutes; order Selenomonadales; family Selenomonadaceae; genus Centipeda; species Centipeda sp. (in: firmicutes). Next base: position 8,442 of record NZ_DBHIVL010000054.1, on the reverse strand, counting down.
CGATTAAATGAATACTCTTGTCAGGAAGTTCTTTCATTTCCTCAATGACATCGCCGCAAATTGTTTTTAGTTCTTTATCCATTGATTCTTTGTCGCCTTCCTGTAAAAGTCGTCAAATGTTCTGCGTGAACTATGTAAATACTTTTGGTCAAGCAGTTGACACATTTCCCACGTGGTTCTGTACTGATAAGTCACATAGTGAATATCCTTTATCTGAATTTGTCCTGTTCCAAGCGCCGGGTTATAGTTAATATCTGCGTCGCTAATGAACTTTAGGTCATAGGCGTTATAATCAACAACTTCCATAATACCATCAACAAGCCCCGTTTCCTTGTTTCTCTCTGAATAAACACAGTGCTTTATTGAAAGAATGATAAACATAAAATCCGGGTCTTTCACATATGCTGTTCTAATTCTTGAAAAGGACGTTATGTTCGGACCTTTTCCGCTATTCGGAATATCGTTAGCAGTAGCTTTAACATCAACATTTCCTGTTAGAACAGAATTTTCTTTTCTGAATTGTAGGACAATATCAGCCATCCCAAGGCGTTCTTGTGCTTCAACATTGATAAGATGATATTCGTTGTTCATATCATCCCGAATGCCTGCAAATACTTCACCCGCCCATGCTTCAATCATGGGTCCGGCTATTTTATTAATGTTTTCAAGCGGTAAACCCATGCGCAAATTCGTATTAATAATGATTTTGTCATCGCTCGCCGCTCTGCGTGAATCTAAAATAGCGGTAATTTGCTGAATAACAAATGCAGAATCTTCCCGATAGGTCGGTGACTCCTGCGGAATCTTAAAAACTAAATCTTCATACCTCATTGCAAACATCCTTTCCAGCACTTGTAACCTCTACAATATCGTCAAGCCCGCATTGCAGGGCTGTAGCGTTTTTTGCTAAACTCTCCATTGCTACGAGTTCATCTTTTCCCATTTTGAGCTGTATGTCATGCGCTGAACCTCCAAACGCTCCGAAAACATCACACAAAAATACGGGATATATTGTAACACAAGCGGCGGCAAGTATCAATATCATATTCTGCTGTAGGATTTGTAGGTGTAGGTTTGTCAATCATATGTTACACGAGAGAGCAATAGAGAAAGTTCCTCACAAGGAGACTTCCAGTTCAAGGGGCGCATAGGGAGGTTGTTATATTCCCTGTTGCGGCGTGCAAGCTGCAGCTTGAAATCCCCAAACGAGTAAAACGTATGAGAGGCGTAAAACTCCTCGTTGTCCTTTCGATGAGAACGCTCTACCTTACCACTATGTCTTGGCGTGTAGGGACGAATCTTTTCTTTTCCACCTCCTATGACACGGGGAGTGAGTTGTGTTATAATAAGAATCGTGTATACAGTATTTTAAGAAGCGATACAACATAACGAAAGGAATCATTAACAATGGCTGTTCACGTCATTAACGAGTCCCGCCGCTGCCTTCAGTGCAAGAAGCCGCTCTGCCGCATCAAGGGCTGCCCCGTGCAGACCAACGTCCCGGAGATGATTCGTCTCTTCCTTGACGGCAAAATCAACGAGGCGGGCGCAATGCTCTACGACAACAATCCGATGAGCATTTTCTGCTCTCTCGTCTGTGACCACGATGCACAGTGCGAGGGCAACTGCATTCAGGGGCGGCGCGGTGCACCGATCCAGATCTCGAGCATCGAGCACTACATCTCGGACACTTACCTTGATAAGCTCGTCCTCGAACGCAAATCCTACAACGGGCACAATGTCGCTGTCATCGGTGCAGGACCTGCGGGCATTGTCGTCGCGGTCAAGCTCGCGCAGGAGGGCTACGGTGTCACGATGTTCGAACGGATGCAGCGCATCGGCGGAATGCTGCGCTACGGCATCCCCGATTTTCGTCTGCCGCCCTCGGCTCTCGACCGCTACGAGGAAAAACTCTACACGCTCGGAATCCATATTCGTCCGAACACGACAATCGGCGGTGCACTTACGGTGGACGATCTCTTCCGTGACGGCTACGAGACCATCTTTATGGGAACGGGCGCGTGGCGTGCGAAGAGCCTCGGCATTCACGGCGAGACACTGGGTAACTGCCACTATGCCGTCAACTACCTCCAGAACCCCGATGTCTACCGCCTCGGTGACCGCGTCGCGGTTATCGGCTCGGGTAACTCCGCCATGGACGTGGCGCGGACGGCGATCCGCAAGGGCAGCCGCTACGTCACAATCTACGCTCGACGCAACGGGATCTCCGCGAGCGAGCGCGAGCTCGAGTATGCGCTGATGGATGGCTGTGAGATCCAATACGGCAAGGGCATCCACTCCGTCACACCCGAGGGGCCGATGCTGTATGACCGCATTTTCGATGAGGATCAAAATCTGATCAGCGAAGGTGCCCCCTACCTGGTTCCCGCCGACAGCACCGTCATCGCCGCAAGTCAGGCGGCAAAGGACAAGATTGTCCGCACGACGACGGGCATTACGCTGAACAAAAAGGGGCTTGTCATCGTCGACGAGAACGGTATGACCGAACGTCCCGGCGTATTCTCGGCGGGCGACGTCGTGCAGGGACCGTGGACTGTCGTGCATGCGGTTCGAGACGCAAAACACGTTGCCGAGGCAATGATCCGTTATATGGAGCAAAACAGTTCGAAGAGCTGATACGGCGGCCGCCTTGTTCGTCTGCCGTGCAATGGAAGCAAAGGAGAAAATTATGACCATGAGCGATCATGAGATCACCGATCTCGTACGACAGATGGCAGCACCGCCGAAGCCCGCCACATACGGCGAGGCAGAGGTGGAGGAGCTCGTGCGGATGCATGCCGGCGGACGTCACAAGATGCGCAGCGAGGCGGAGATCCTCGCACGCTACAACCTCGGTCGACAGCAGTACAAGCAGCTCAAGTTCAGCCGCGAGAACAACCGTGAGCAGCAGCAGATGCTCTATGCCGAACTAAAGGTGCTCGGCTGGGTGCTTGGACGCAAGGAGCGGGATGTTGTCATGGAGATCAATAAATGAAGCTGAGTCTGACGAAAGAAGATTTTATCACAGCGGCGCAGACAGCGAACCTCATCACGGTCTCCACGGAGCTGACGATGGATCTCGACACCCCCGTCTCCATCTACTATAAGCTCGTTGGAGAAAAAAAAGGCTACATCATGGAGTCCGTCGACACGACACAGCAGCAGTTCGGACGCTACTCCTTCATCGGCGGCGAACCTTTTGTCAGCATTCAGGTCTTTGCAGACAAGCTCCTCGTGAGTGAAAACGGTCTGATGAAGAGCATTGCCGGACCGCCACATGAGACGATGAAGGCATACGCCGCACGCTTTACCCCTGCCGTCACGGACAAGGAGGCACTGCCCCTCGTCCACGGTGGATTTGCGGGATATTTTTCCTATGAAACGGCGGCGACCTTTGATCGCGTGCGCGGTGTGGATCTTGGCGGCGAGCATCTCCTCGGGCAGTTCATGCTCTGCCGCTACCTCGTCGTCTACGATGCACTGCGCAACAACGCCCACCTGCATTACCTCGCCGATCTTCGCACGGGTGAGGATGCGGGCGCACTCTATGAGGCGGTTGCCGAACGTCTTGCGGCGATGCGTGCGCGTCTTGCCGCACCGTTTTCCCCACCTGACGCACAGCCGTCCAAACGCACAGTCCCCGTCAACTTCATGGCGCAGTACAAAGAGCCGCCTGCTGATTTCCTCGCGACCATTGAGCGCATCAAGGAGCATATCTATGCGGGCAACATCTTTCAGGCGGTACCGTCCTTCCGTTTTCGCGAGAAGATCACGCGCCCTGCGTTTCTCTTCTATCGGCGGCTGCGGCAGGTCAACCCCTCGCCCTATATGTTCTACTACAACTTCGGCGAGGTAAAACTCGTCGGTGCCTCCCCCGAAATGCTGATTAAGGTATCGGGCAGCACCGTTCATACCTATCCCATTGCGGGTACGCGCAAACGCGGAAAAACAGACGAGGAGGACGCCCTGCTCGCCACAGAGCTTCGCTCGGACGAGAAGGAATGTGCCGAGCATGCAATGCTCGTCGATCTCGCACGCAACGACCTTGGCCGCATCAGCGTCCCCGGCTCGGTACGCGTACCGAAGCTCATGGAGGTCGAACGTTTCTCCCACGTCTCGCATATGGTCAGCAGCGTCGTCGGTACGATTGATCCCGCCTATGCCCCGATGGATGTGCTGCGTGCCACCTTCCCTGCCGGCACGGTCAGCGGCGCACCGAAGCTGCGTGCCATGGAGATCATCCACGAGGAGGAGCACGAGGATCGCGGATTCTACGCCGGCACGGTCGGCTACATGGACTTCCGTGGGAACATGGATATGTGCATCACACTGCGTACCATGTGCATCGAGAATGACGACACGGCGATCATCCAGGCGGGTGCGGGAATCGTCAAGGACTCCGTACCCGAGAAAGAATACCTCGAGATCCTGCAAAAGGCAAAGGCACTCTTTGAGGTCGTAGAGGAGGTGGAGAACAATGCTGCTTTTGCTTGACAACTACGACTCGTTCACCTACAACGTGTACCAGCTGCTCACAAACCTCGGCGCAGAGGTCGAAGTGATTCGCAACGATGCAACATCCGTCGAGGAGATCCGTGCAAAAAAGTACAAGGGCATTGTCATCTCCCCCGGTCCCGGACTGCCGAAGGATGCCGGCATTACGGAGGATGTCATACGCGAACTGGGTACGGAAACACCGATTCTCGGCATCTGTCTCGGACATCAGGCGATTGGCGAGGTGTTCGGCGGTCGTGTCGTTCGTGCAAAGGAGATTGTGCACGGCAAAGCATCCCCCATCCGTCACCACGGTACGGGCATCTACCGCAATATCCACGCGGGCACGCAGGTCGCGCGCTATCACTCGCTCATCATCGAGCGCGAGAGTCTGCCCGATGTACTTGAGATCACGAGCGACCTCGGCGACGGCACAATCATGGGCGTGCGGCACAAGACCCTGCCCATCGAGGGCATCCAGTTTCATCCCGAATCCATTCTGACGCACGACGGACGTGCCATGATGGAGAACTATCTCACGGATATTGAGGCATTATGAGTGAAAAACGATACGACGACATCCTCCTTATCAGCGACTTGGACGGCACGCTGATCCCGCGCTATGAAATGATTGCCGAGGAGAATATCCGCGCCATCAACGCATTCACCGCTGCGGGCGGTGCGTTTGCTGCCGCGACGGGGCGCACACCGGAGTCCGCACTTCCCTACCTCGACGGGATCGCAGTCAACACACCGAGCATTTTCTTCAACGGCGCAATACTCAAGAATCTGTCGAAGAATCAGGTGCTTGAGACACGCACGCTGGACGGGGATCTCTGGCGCACGTTTGCGGCGCGTGTCCTCTATCAGTTTCCGCGCGCCTGTGTCGAGGTCTATACGGAGGAGCACTGCCATATCCTCAGTCCTGAGGCAAACGATGATCCGCGCCTCATGGACGAGTTCTACAACGTCAACCGCACAGAACTTCGCGCGGTCGAACATGAGCGATGGCTGAAGTTCTTTATCTGTGATGCACCGATCAATCTGAGCTTTGTCGAGCGTCTGGCAACGGAGCTCGGCATTGACAAATGCTCCAACTCGTTCTACTCCGAGGCAAACTACCTCGAGTTCGTCCCGCCCGGCACAAGCAAGGGCGCAATGGCAGAGGTACTGAAGGCGATGCCCGCCTACGCAGGGCGGCGTATCATCGCCTGCGGCGACTATGAGAACGATGTCGAGCTCCTTCGTATGGCGGATATCGGCATCGCTCCCGAGGATGCCTCGGAGGATGCAAAGGCGGCGGCAGACCGCATTGCCCCACCGTGCAGAGAGCCGCTTGTGCCTTGGATCTTGAGAGAGATATTATAATCTGACATACAAAAAGAGCACTGCGAATGCAGTGCTCTTTTGCTGTGTGGGAATTCCGCCGATGAGTTAAGTCAGATTAGAACGAGAACTCAACGCGGCTGAAGAGAGTGCTTGCCTTCTTGTTGTCCACGATGTCCTTGCCCTTGAAGTATTCGAGCTTCGTTGTCACGTTCTTGAAGAGCATATAGGATGCGCCGACAGCCCAGCCCTTCTGATCACGCTCAAGAATCGAGTAGGTCGGTGCAAGTGCTGCATACTTGTTGAGGTGACGATAGGCAACATATGCCCCCCACGACCCCATATCAGACTTCTTCGCGCCCTTGTAGTCGAGCTCAAGAGCTGCAGACTTGTGGTAGTAGTCAGCCTCCGTGTTCTGTGCGTATGCAGCCTTCATGGTCACATTCTTGTCGAACTTATAGCTCGCACCAACCGCCCAGATGTTTGCATTATCCGTACTCGTCTTGCTGTAGTTGGGAGCCTTGTTACCATCACGGAAATAGGTGCTGTTCAGATGATGGTAGCCGACACCGCCCGTGAGTTTTCCCATCGTAGCAGTGAGCTCGATCCCCTGATAGTTTGCTGCAAGATCAAAGTTCTTCGCGTTATCCCATTTAGCATAGCTATCCGACGTGTCGCCGTCGCCAAAAGCTTGAACACGGCCTGCCGTAACCGATGCCTTGACAACATTGCCGAACGTAACCTTTGCACCCGAGATACCGGTATCAAGAACCAGCCCATCATCCGCGCCGGAGTAGAGATCCATCTTACCGAGCTTGACATTCAGCTTGCCGTAGTTGCCATCAGCATAGGCACGCGCAAGCGTCATCGAGCTGCTGTCATCCTTGTCCATGTAGTACTGGGTATCAAGACGCGCGTTGACCTTCCAGTGATCGTTGACCTCTGCCGACGGGAAGAGACGGAAGCGAACGCGATCCATATTATCCTTTGCCTTGTTCTCGTGACGATGGCTGAAATAGTCATAGCGAAGGTAACCCGTCCACTTCACCACGTCCGCATGCTTCTCGAGATTCGAGACGCGAACGCCGAGATTGTTGAGCTCATCCGCAAACTCAGCAGCGAGACGGTCGATGAGAGCCTTATCCGATACGGGGACATTCTCCTTTGCCATCGCCTTTGCGACCATCTGCGCCATCTCAAAGCGCGTGATGTTGCGGTCGCCGCGATACGTGCCGTCGCCGTAGCCCTCGACAACACCGTCCGCAGCGAGCTGCGTCACAGCATCGTATGCCCAGTGGTCACGGGGCACATCCGAGAACGGGTTTGCAGCGGCGAACGTCGTGGACGCAGCGCCGATGGTCAGTGCTGCCGCAAGAGCGGCGACCATTGTCTTCTTCATAAAGATTCCTCCTTTGCGGTCTCACCCGCAATACATGATATACTGACCTGCACACAGGAGGAACGGAGTATCCATGTTTCCTCACAAACATCCTGCCCACAGATTTATCTTCGACATTATAGCACAATATCAATCATTTGCAAAGTATGAAATTGAATTGTTTAGATTGGCTGGATTGCCATTGTCAACGTGTTTCTGAGATCGTATTTCTCTTCTGCTCAGTTCCGCGTCCATCCATACTGCGTGATATTCGAGGTATAGCGCAGACGATCGACAAAGTCCACATTCGTCGCCGCCGTGCGAAAGACGGGCACACGTTCCATTGCATAGACGTTGCTGCTGCGGTCGACATTGCCGTACTTCACGGTAAAACCGCCCTTGTACCCCGCCTCCTTTGCAATGCCGACGATATGCAAATCGTGCACGCCCGTCGGATAGGCGATGAACTCGATCGGATGCCCGAGCTCCGCCTCTGCCTGCTGCTTTGAGACAACCAGTTCCTCGCGAATGCGCTCATCGGACAGCTCGGGCAGCGGCGCGTGCGTCACCGTATGGGACTGTGCCGTGATGCCGTGCTGCTCCATCTCGCGCAGCTGATCCCATGTGAGGTAGCCCTTACGCTCGCTAACAAAGCCTGTCACGATGAAGATCGTCGCCTTGAGGTTGTATTTTTTGAGAATTGGATAGGCGTTTGTATAGTTGTCAACATAGCCGTCATCAAATGTGATAAGCACAGGACGATCCGGAAGTGTTCCCTTCCCTTCGAGAAACGCATAGAGCTCATCGGGGCTGATTGTGTGATAGCCGTGATCGACGAGATACTTCATCTGCCAGTCAAAATCCTCCGGATCAATCGCAAGCGAGATAAACATGCGATTTACCATGTGATAGTTGAGCACGAGCACCTTCTCATCGTCCTCGGCAGCGGGCAGAGGCGCAGATGCCGCCTCCTCGCGCGGATGCCCCACAATCAGGAGCGCACCAAGGAGAATGAGAAGAACAGCAAGCAGCGACCAGAACTGCCGCCCGCCGATCATCTTCTTCCAATCCATGCCATCCCTCCCGTACTTCCATCTTTACCGTGCTTTATTGTACCTAGATTTGAAAGGAAAATCAAGAAAAAAGAGACTGCCCTAGGGCAATCTCTCGAGATATAGATGCGCTTAGTGTTTAGGAAGCACTGATAAATTCAGCCACGCCATCTTGACGCATCTTTTTTGCCC
>NZ_DBHIVL010000053.1:0-16338 GCF_057271695.1 Centipeda sp. (in: firmicutes) | reverse complement strand
ATCGTCCGCCGTAAGAGGTCAATGTTAATCTCCATCCCCTCACCTCCTCTCTGCTATGCGGATGCCGCGTGCCTCCGCGCTCGTGGCTGTTGCCCTCCTCCCTGCCATGGTACAATGTCCACGAAAGGAAGTGTTAAAATGACCCATGATATCGTTGTAATCATTGTTCAAGTGGTTTCCGTCGGTCTGACCTACTACTTCGGCAGAAGAAGTGTCATGAGTGACTTCAAAACCAAGACTTTGAAAACTCGTTACGAAACAGCCTATGTCCCATATGTCAAACTTCTGTATCATGCACAACTGACAGAAGAAATCCGAGCGGACATTTCACTGCAGACACGCGGTGAATTGCTCAAGCTCATCTCTCAAAACCTAGAACACTGGGAGGATACGACATTGCGTCTATATCCTGCGCTATACTCCGCATTTCTCAACCTTCTGGAATACGAGGACGGAAACGAGGAATATGACAATGCCCCGAGTGAGTTTTACAAAGCCGTCAACACCATCACGGAAAGCATATTAGCTGATACCCAAGCCATAGCACGAGAGCTATACATGCCCCCGTTAGGCGCAGTCTTGTACGAAAACTACCATCGCAGTGCTCAAAGGCAAGAAGAGCCGCAAGCATGAACAACGGGTTGAAACTCATAAGAAGCATCTTGTCGATTGCCATCCCCTCACCTCCTCTCTGTGTTGTTGCCCTCCTCCCCGCCGTGGTACAATGTCCACGAAAGGAAGTGTTAAAATGTACTTCAACCTCCTGTGTTTGCTCATTATTCCTGCGTTTTTCTTTGTGGACAGCTGGAACAAATACAGCAAGCTCGACACCATTCTTGACAACTACATGAAACTTCTGAACGACCCTCAATTTGATGAAAAAGAGTGGTTGCTTCAAAGCCATGAGCGATTGAAAGACCTCCTGAAATCTGCAAAAGTTGAAGATATTGTGATTCGTGCGGAGAGAAATGTTGCTTACGGCAACATCGAAGTCTATAACGCAAGCGTCTTGGAATCCTTTCCGTCGAAACAGCCCAGAGTATCTTTCCTAACATTGAAACTCATCCATGCGGGACTTGGCGTATACAAAGACCGAATGCGGAACTCCTTCAATCCTCTCTACTGGATAAACTCCATCATCTTCTTCCCTCGCGCCCTGTTCTCATACCTCGGAATGGACAGTGACAAACTTGCAACAAAGATCCTGCAAGGGCTTTGGTGGATTGCGCTGACCATAGGCGTAGCATTGTTCAAATGAACGCTCCGTTCGGATAAAGAGCCAAAAAATCAAAAGAGTGTTTCGGAAACCCCGTGATTTCCGAAAGTTTTTGAATCCCCTCTTGCGCACTCTCCCGCGTAGGAAAACACGCCCCAAGATGATTGCAGACAATCACATATGACACCTGTGAATCAGTTTCTAAAATCTCCTGCTTATCCATCCCCTCACCTCCTCACGCCTCTCGTTGAGGCGACACCGTCTCCTCCCAGATAGAGAGAAGAAAGGCTATGTTCTCCCGAAAACCGTTCAGCGTTGCAAGATCAACAGATTCTGCTTTCGCGTTCTCCATAGCGGAAAACAACAGAGACGCAAACTCCGCGATAATCTCCCGCTTATCCATCTCCTCACCTCCTCTCTGCTATGCGGCTCACGCCGTCTTGTCCTTCTGCTCGCGGTACTTGCGAACGTAGTCTATAATCGCTTGCACAATCAGTCCGTTTTTCGTAAGTCCCGTTGCCTTGCTCATATCACGCAGTTTGCTTGACAGTTCCGGCGGAACTCTCACCGTCAGTTTTGTTTTCGTCACCTTGCCGTCACCTCCTGTTTGTAATATATCACGCCGTCACCTTGCCGTCAATATGCCCGACGGTATTTTTTTGTGATATATTACAGATAAGGAGGTGTCATTATGCCGTCACAGTTACCAAAATTCACATTCCGCGTCGATGCCGAAGTCCTTGAGAAGCTTCGCTTCATCGCCGAAAGCAACTTCAGAACAGTCAACAAGGAACTGGAGATGATTGTCAATCAGCACATAGCCAAGTACGAAAGAGAACACGGTGCTATTCCTCTTTCAGAAGATGAGGACTGACTTCATAGCACCGAAGCCCCAACTCGATGAGGACAAGCAGGAACGCATTTTGGCTGATGCCGAGATAACCTGCCTTGTCCTTCGTCCGTTGGTTCAGATCGTCCGACATGCGAAGCGTCAACTTATCGCGTCCACCCCGCTGCACGGTTTCTTTTGCTTGCATTGATTCCACTCCCTCCTCAGAAAGGATGCGGTTCTCATGACCCCAGAACAAGCCCTTCTCACAGCCGTCTTCTCCGCCCTCGTCTCGTTCGCAACATCCATCATTCTCTATTACTGCAAACGCAAAGACGAGAGGAAAACCCGGCTCGATGCATCTATCTGCTCGCAAATCAGCTTCGCAATTGCCTTACTGGAATCCGACATCGGCCTCATGAAACGCCACCTTGAAACCTGTCCGCAGGAGCTCATCCCGCATCCGCTCTCAGAACTTCCTTGGGCGACCTCATTCAGTGACATGGAGAAAGCCTTTTTCAATTACCCTGCTCTTTCTGCCGGTATGCTGTCGTATCTTCTTGATCGCTCCCACAGCATCCGCATTTGCCGCAACGGCATGACCAAACGGAAGAACTTGCTGGTTCTTCTGGATGAGGCCTGCACTCGCATGGAAGTGTTACAACATTCAGCCACACTCCCAATAAAATCATTGAAAGAATCACACCAATCAGAGAGAATATATATAGGACGACACCTATAAAACGATCCATGTCATACATAATTCCCCTCACCTCCTCTCTGTGTACGCGGCTCACGCCGTCTTGTCCTTCTGCTTTACGTACTCCCACAGGATTTGTGTAATAAGTCCTGTTTTGGAGTGTCCTGCTTTTTTAGCTAATCGTGCCAGTTCCTTATCAAGGCTTGTCACGATTCTCAGCGTAAACCTTATTGGCTTTTCCATTTGTTGACACCTCCTAGACACCTTTATATTATCACGACACCTTTGAGGTGTCAATATGTTTTTCTGTCATTTACACCTGCACGGTGTTATAATGGTGTCTAAGGAGGGATTACCATGTCAGATTTTGAGAAACGCTTCACCTTACGTATGCCCGCAGAACTGTTTGAGGAAATTAAAGCTGTTGCAGAGAAAAACCATCGACCAGCCGCGCGGGAAATTGTCGTAGCCATTGAAGACTATGTGAAGAAACATAAGCCAGAAGAAGCACAACGATGAGGCTTTTCACGTCTAATCCAAGGCGTTCCGCCTCCTCCTTCAACTCCTCATAGAGTTCCCTCGGAAGCCGCAGCGTCAGCGGCACTTTCGAGGGCTTTTCTTTTGCCATCTCCTCACCTCCTCTCTGTGTACGCGGCTCACGCCGTCTTACACTCCGCAAGCACGGACACAACGGAATCGTTCCACCGAATCTGATAGCCGCTGTGACCGTTGCGCTCATACGGCATTTCCTCACCGTGCGCCTTGCCCTTGTTGGTGAGCCTCCACATACCGTTGAAACGTATCTGCAAGCCCGCGTTTTGGAGCAGCACGTTCGCCTCGCGTGCGTTCACGCCGATCCGCATACCGATCTCCGTTGCGTTGAGGAAGCCCGTGTCATGCTCTGCCGGAGGAATGAGTTCCTTGACCTCGGGCATCTCGACACCGTATGCCCGCTCAATCATGCTCGTCGCCTTGGCGAGTGCGATGCCGCTCTTCACGCCGAAGAGTTTCTGAAGCTCTGCCGCCGTACTGCGGACATCCCGCACCGCCGTCCCGATCATGCGCGTGCGGTACTTCGGGTTCTTCTCAAGTTTCGGCACGGTGTAGCTGCCTGTCTTGCGGATTGCAGGGAGAACTTCGCTTGTCACCCACCGTTTGAACTTCTTCGCGGCGGGCAGCTTCGACGCAACAATCAACGAATAAAGCCCTGATTCGTTGATAAGCAACCCCTTTGTTCCGTTGACGGTGAACGAATCGTTCACCGTCCTGTCCTCATCGTCCACATGGTCACGAATCGCTTTTTGCGGGTTCGTGTATCCGAGAATCTCCGCGACATCCTTTCCAACGAAGTACGGCTCTTTGTCGATGAGTACCGTTCGGACACTGCCGAAGTCGGTGCTCTCGAAAATCTGAAGTTTGTTCATTCGCTTTCTCCTTTCATTCCCCCAACGCATACCACCACGGCTCATCGGGGTTTTGTTCCTCCTCTGCTTCCAGTGGGACGGAGCGGACAACCTTCTCTACTGCCGCTATATCAACGTCGCACACCCCGTCCATTATTCGGATTGCTTCTGCAATGGCAACGTCATCCGTGACACGGAAAATCCTTCGTAGGGACATTGCGTCCCGTCGAACCTCCTCCGCACACTCCGCGACCGTGCAAGGACAGTCAATCAGAGGGGCTTTTTTCATCGGCATGGAGTTGACACGCTTCCTGACCGCCTCCACATCAACCTCTCGCTCGTCCAGTCCGCGAAGTCCTCTTTCGATGGCAGCATCCTTGTCCCCGCCGAACTTGTAGAAGAACTCTGCATCACGGTGAATTTCATGCGCCGCCCGCTCTACTGTAGCGTTCATTTGTTCATCCTCTAAACTTGCGTTTATGCAAGTTTCTCTGCAAAAAAAATTTTGTCTGCATCAATAAGAGAGAGTTCAAGAAAATTTCTGATCCTCTGAACTTCCTCGCGCGTAAAATCACTTTCCCCACTCATCTTCCGTGTAAGCGTTGAAGGGTTTATTTCAAGCATCGTGGAGATAGCACCAAGCGAGGTATTCTTACGCATCACATGATACATGAACAAAGCCTTATCAAACACATTATCACCCCCGATTCTTACGTTTTCGCAAGTCAAGTATAACACCACTATCAAAATTATGCAATACGTTTTCGCAAGTTTATATTTTGAATCAATAAATATATTGCAAATACGCAAGATAAAAACTATAATAGTGTTGAGGTGATATCCCATGAACGTAAAAGACATAATCAGAGAAAAACGATTAGCCCTTGGAATGACAATGAAAGAGGTCGCGGATAAAGTCGGTGTAAGCGAAGCAACTATATCTCGTTGGGAAAGCGGCGAAATAGCAAATATGCGACGAGGTGCTATTTTCTCTCTCGCAAAAGCACTTAATATTTCTCCCAATGAAATAATGGGCTGGGAAACCACCGATACACCGTCCCAATCAACTCCCACACAGCTAGGTGGTGTTTATATGTTGGAGATATATAAAAGGATTCGCGCCCGAAGAGAAGAACTCGGCATATCACAAGAGGAACTAGCAAAACGAATGGGGTATAAGTCACGATCCTCGATCAACAAGATTGAAAAGGGGGAGAATGATATTCCACAATCTAAGATCGTCGCTTTTGCTCAGGCATTGAGAACAACGCCGGAGGCTCTTATGGGCTGGGAAACTTCCGATACCTCGCCGCAATCAAATACTCCCTCCGATCCAGCGAGTATCTTATTGGACGATGAAGAAATCCGCACGCTTGCGCGTAATGGTCTGGAAAACCTGCCACCCGAACAACAGGAAAAAAAGAAAGCGCAATTCAAAAAGATCATGAGCGTTGTATTCGATGAGGACGACGATGAGTAGGCTTCCCAAAGCCCCGCGCTGGAAACGCTCAATACAGGCTGCATACGATTTCCTCATTGAGAACGAAGCGTACACTCTCCCCTTCGATATTCATAAAGCACTGAAATCGCACGGCTATGCTCTAAGGACATATTCGCACCTAGCTGAGAAAAGCAAGGTATCACTCGATGAAATTTCTGAAACATTTGGCTCGAAAGACGGAATTTCGCAATATCATTCGCAACGTGATAAGCACGCAATTTGTTATAACGACACGATAAAGCCACGCGGGCGCATCCAATGGACGCTCGCACACGAGCTTGGACATATCACATTGGGGCATCTGAGGGACTTTCCCGAAACAGGAACAGAGCCCCCTGCCCTTAAACGATCAACCTATAGAATCCTTGAAGCTGAATCCAATGTGTTTGCACGCGAGTTGCTAGCCCCATCGACGGTATTTATCTACATTGCAGAACTATACAATGTGCGTGAACCACTCTGTTTTTATACGATTGCACGGTCAATTTTTAGGTTAAGTCAGGAGGCATCCTACTACATTACCACAGATTTAGCGCGTAACTATGCGGTATATGCAAGGGGCGCACGTTATTTGGGCGGTATTCCTGTCGCCGAGATGTATGAGGGCTACCTGCGCGAACATCTTTTCAAACCTCTCCCGGATATGTATTTCTTTTCATCCTGGCTGGAGAACTATCGGTATGAGTTTGAGCTTTTGTCCTATCTCGGATTGGGGAGATATCTAGAACGATCTCATCCAGGGCTGCGCTCGATCAGCGAGGTGATATTGACGATCCTATCAAAACTCACACCGTCTAGTGATTGATGAAGATCGCGTGCGCCGCTTCCTCTCGGAGGGATGGAGGGCATAAAAAAAGACCGCACTTAGGCGGCAGAAATACAGTATATGATAAGGGGAGGTCTGCCCTTGTATATCAAACTCTACAAAAAAGAAGATGGTACAGAGCCGGTCGCCGAGTTCTTACAAGGACTTGACATGACAATGCACGCGAAAGCGATGCATACAATCGACCTTCTCAAAGAACATGGACATATGCTTCGCCCTCCATACGCCAAAAAACTAGATGATGGAATCATGGAGCTACGCATCAATGCAGGAAACAACATCTCGCGGATTCTCTATTTCTTCGTGGTGGGAAATACTGCGGTATTGACGAATGGTTTCGTTAAGAAAACCCAGAAAACACCACCCACTGAAATTGAGCGAGCAAAACAATACCGAAAAGATTACATAAGGAGGAATCCAAAATGACTACTTGGGAAGAATACAAAGCTGAAGCACTCAAAGATCCCGAACTCAAGCGTGAATATGACGCACAAGCCGAGGAATTTCGTCGTATCTCCGAGGAGATCCGTGCTGAGATTCGCGCCGAGGAGGAAGAACGCCGCCGCGCATCCGCGCCGCCGACTGCGCCCCGCCCTGCATTCGCCTAGCCCCCTCCTCTACCGCCGCCGAAAAAAGGGCATAAAAAAAGACCGCACCTAGGCGGTCAGTGATTCTGTTTAGCTTTTTACGGTGTCCCTGTGGAGCAGGAGCTTCCCAACGCCCCCAAGAACACACAAGGCAATTATCACGAGAGCCACGACGACGATCAGGGCACAAGCAAGTCCTGTGACTGCTCCGAACACAATGCCGAAAGCACTGCCGAAGCTGACGCTGAATGCACTCCCAAGAAGGTTGTCAAAAAGCTGGTATAACATATCCATAAATATCACTCCTTGCATGAAAGGATATGAATTGTATGTTGGACAATCTAACTCTTCCATCCGTTCCTGATACCGTGAAAGAGCGAATTTATGATGATGCGCTTCATCCGGCAGCCAAAGAAGGCGGGAAAGCCCTTGAAACGATCATGCTGATTATAAATAAATTTGCATCCCCGTTTCGCACATGGGCTACCAAAGGAAAAGAAAACACTGAGAAATTGGCAGAAGAAGTACAACAACGACTTGCTTCCATCCCGCCAGAGAACATTATAGAACCGAAAAGCGAAATCGCCGTCCCTGCAATCATGGCAAATTCATACACCAGTAGTGATGACCTACGTTCATTATACGCAAATTTACTGGCTAAATCAATGGACAAAACAGAGTGGTCGGTACATCCGTCGTATGTCGAGATTATAAAGCAACTTAGTTCTGATGAGGCGTTACTGCTAAAGACCACTCCCTTATTAAAGGAATCAATCCCTATGTGCTCATTACGCTATCAGAAAACATCTGAGTTTCATGAGGCTGAGATGTTTACTCTCCATCCTCAAAACATTATCAGGACATTAAAAGAGGGGTATGATATACTCGCCTACCATATTCCACAAATTACAATGTTTGCTCCCGACGAACTATCCATTATGATTGATAATTCTTTAAGGTTAAAATTAATCGACATCCCTTATGATCGACATCTCACAGAAAAAAATTCTTATGTTGAATTTTATAAAGACTCTTATGTAAACGAGATTCAAGACACTCTATCACAGAATAGTAACGAAGACTATGAGTTGGTGCATATTATGAAAATGATTTCTCCTACACTATACCGAAAGATGTTCTATTCCATATGTGTAGAGTAACAGCCTCGATACCATATCAAAATAGCCCCCCAGTGTCGATAGCTCTTGCGATTTAATAACTTTTAAGGCATAATAGAGAGAGGAGGAAAGCGATGCACCCCATTTATTTTTACCGTGACAAACAGGGGCGGCGTCCCGTGATCGAATATCTTGAAGGGCTTGCCGCACGCAAGGACAAAGACAGTCGCATCAAGCTCAACAAAATCAACGACTACATCGAAGCATTGAGCCGCGAAGGGACGCGACTGGGAACGCCATACGTCAAGCATATTGGCGGCGACCTATGGGAACTGCGCCCTCTGCGCGACCGCATCTTCTTTGTTGCATGGCACGAGGGCAGCTTTGTTCTCCTCCATCACTTCATGAAGAAGACCGTGAAGACCCCGCCGCGAGAAATCGAACAGGCAAAGAGAGAACTCAAAGAACTGCAAGAAGGAGGAAGTCACCATGCAGAATAACAGTGCCATCGGGGAATCTTGGGAAGAAGTCCGCGGCCGCATCTTCACCCCCGAGGAGATTGCAGAGAGCGACCTGCGCGTTGCCCTCATCGGAGAACTCATCCGCGCACGTCAGGAGCGCGGTATCACGCAGAAACAGCTTGAGGAGATGAGCGGCGTCACACAGCCCGTCATTGCCCGCCTTGAGCGCGGTGCGACCAGCCCCAATATCTCCACCCTTACAAAACTTCTTGCACCGCTGGGCAAGAAGCTCGCCATTGTTCCGATGTAAAGGACAAATAGTCTAACTCCTTCGATTTCGACGGGGTTAAATCAGCGCGAAAAATAAAGGTATCCGACAAACACCTTTATCCGATCACATAAAAAACCGCCCTCCCTGCGCGAACAGAGAGAGCGGTAGAAAGGAATCTATCCATGGATGAAACTCAATATTTCATAGAACGGTTAGATGATCAAATCAAATGGTATGATCGAAAAAGTACTGATTGCCAAAACTGCTACAAATTCATAAAAGTCATAATCGGCGTACTTTCAATTCTGATTGCCCCCATAGGTCTGCTTTTGCAGGATTGCATATATGCGCCTTGCATAATAGCTGTACTAGGGACACTCATAGCAACAGGAACATTCATCCTCAGTCTGAACAAATACCATGAAAACTGGCTGCATTATCGAACTACATGCGAACTCTTAAAGCATGAAAAATACTTGTACCTCACACGCTCTGGAGGATACGCATATTCCACTTCGCCTTTTCAGGAGCTTGTTGAGCGATGCGAAAGCATTATCTCAAGTGAAAATATTGACTGGGCACAGTTGCATAAAAACGAACCTATTGTACCGAGTAGAAATCACCCATCCACGAGTTCGTAAGTGCGCTGGAAAACATCCGGCTTACATGGGTACTGCTCCCCTTTTATGCCCGTGATAATATAATCCCCGGGGTCTGCTCGGTGGATTCCCTCCAACGTTTCAATATACATTGTCCGATCTGTTTGATATGCCTCAACAACGACAGGTTTTTTGCGATATTGCCGAACCTCCATGACTCTCACTCCTTCATTATGGTAATTTGGGACTTTTCCTTATTATATCACACCAACTTCAAGAAGAGAAAGGATGTATTTTGAATGTCAATTTACCATGTTTTTATAAGTCATGCTTGGCACTATGGAGATCAATACAATACGGTTGTTGATTGGTTAGAAGAAAGCACTCTCCTATTCAGAAATTATAGTGTCCCAGAACATGATCCTGTAGACGCAAATAATACAGCGAAACTAAAGTCTGCCCTGACAGAGCAGATCAGTCATGCAAACATCGTAATCATCATTGCCGGTATGTATGCAGCGCACAGCGACTGGATTGATTATGAAATTGATGAGGCTGTCCGTATGGGTAAAACTATCATTGCCCTAAAACCACGGGGGAATGAGCGGATGCCTCTGAAAGCTCAGTATCTTGCTGATGAGTTGGTAAATTGGAACTCTCAATCTCTAATTAGCGCAATCCGAAAATATTAAATCACAATACAACTCAAAATAAAAAAGCCGCCCGCCGTGCTACCAACACGATGAGCGGCAGACATGACGCGAATCATGCCCTATTGCACCTAAATTCTACCATGATTCGCCTCCTATATCAAGGAGGTTTTATTTATGTCCAACAAAATCAGAATCCGAAAGCGCGGCAGCAGCTATTCCTATAGCTTCGATATATCAAAGAACCCGCGCCGCATGAAGGAGAAAGGGGGCTTTGCCACCGAGGATGAAGCATTCGACGCAGGTGTAAAAGCCTATGCCGACTGGAAGAGCGGCAATATCGGTATCACGTCCGAGAGGATGAAGCTGCGGGACTATCTCGCCGCGTGGCTCCGGAATGTCGTGCGCCCGAATGTGAAGCGGACTACATTCAAGAACTATCACAACGCAGTACACTCGCGCATCGTTCCCCATCTCGGAGAAACCTATTTACAGGAACTGCGCCCGCGTGATATTGATCGGTGGGTCAAGGAACTTGCACGCGCAGGTCTTTCGCAGGGGACAATCCGGCAGACAAAAACGGTGCTCTCCACCGCGCTGAAGTATGCCATCTATCCCGCCGAACTCATCGCCACGAATCCGACGATGGGGATCAACATCCCGCGCAGTGCGCCGCGCAAGGTAGTCGAGCGTACTGTTATCACACCCGCGCAGTTTGCCGCCATACCCGTGAGCAACAAACACTATCCGCTGCTTAAAATTCTCTATCACACAGGGCTAAGAATCAGCGAAGCACTCGGGCTTACGTGGGACGATATTGACCTTGAGACGGGAGCGTTCTCCATCTCGCGCCAGAGGTTACGGGCGGGCTATTTTGACACGCCAAAAACGGCAACAAGCACGCGGACATTTTATGCGGATGTGCTGCTTCTCACCTATCTGCGTGCGCTCAAAAAAGAGCAGGCGAAGGATGAACTGCGCTTGGGACAGGCGTATCAGATCGCCTACGAGAGCAAGGACGCGGATCGTCTGCTCATTCTCCTGCCAAAACGACTGACCCCCGCCATCGAAGCGGAACGTCGCCCGCTGCTCTGCGTTCATCCGACGGGGATTCCCTATGCACATGAGAACGTGCGCTATACGCTCCATCGCTTGGGTCTGAACGCTCACAGCTTTCGCCATACGCACGCGACGCGGCTGATCGAATCCGGCGCGAAGCCTGTTGACGTTGCCGCCCGCCTCGGTCATGCGGACGCGACCATCACGCAGAATCTCTATGCGCATGACACAGAGGATATGCAGCAGGAGACCGCGCGAATCTTCGAGCGTTTTGTAGACAAGGGATGTTTGTAGGCAAATTGTAGACAAACGGCGATCTGAGGAGTGAAAAGCCTTGAACATACAAGGGTTCATTTCTATTTCTTGTATTTCCTCCAAAAATTGCAGAAGGGTGGATTTCCCCGTTGCGGGCGGTGCGGCGAGGAAGACGAGAATGCGCCGCGCCGCCGCACGCTGTATCTCCGTAAGGCGACGCAGCAATGGCAGAAACAGCCCCTCCACCGTATCGGCGTTGTAGCGGATCTTCTGCGGCAGACCGTTCACGGTCATTGCGTAGGTTTGCCATCGTTTTTCGTTCATCGTCATCCACTCCTTTGTATGTGATTGTAACAGAGATGCACGAGGTACACAATCAAGCGATACTCCTAAGCAAACCCTAGTGAAGCAAGCGGAACAAAGGACACGTTCTGCCCCCTGCGGATTTCTTTCGTTCAAGCGAAG
Source organism: Centipeda sp. (in: firmicutes) (assembly GCF_057271695.1). Lineage (NCBI taxonomy): Bacteria > Bacillati > Bacillota > Negativicutes > Selenomonadales > Selenomonadaceae > Centipeda > Centipeda sp. (in: firmicutes). Next base: position 4,398 of record NZ_DBHIVL010000053.1, on the reverse strand, counting down.
CGCGTTTAAGAAGTCCGCAGGTATTTCGACAGATAAGTGTCCGACCGCTTGTGTAACGAGGCGTTTGCGAGGAGTACGCAGAGAGTATTTACATACAAAGAGCGCAGAGCGTGCTTTTTGGCACACAATGCGCTCTTTTCTGTTTAATCCTTCATGCGCGGCACGGTCATGGTGCCGAAGGAGCTTTCCTTGCGGTGGCAGTGCGGGCACTCGTTCTCGATGAGTCCCGTATAGCCGCAGACGGGGTCGCGGTCGACGGGGTGGTTGATGGAGAAGTAGCCCATGTTCGCATCGTGCATGGCGCGGACGACCTTCTCGAACGCCTTGACGTTCTTCGACGGATCGCCGTCCATCTCGATGTAGGCGATGTGCCCCGCGTTCTCAAGCGCGTGGTACGGTGCCTCAATGCAGATTTTGTCATACGCGCTGATGTCGTAGTAGACGGGGACATGGCTGGAGTTCGTCATATAGGAGCGGTCGGTGACGCCGGGAATGATGCCATACGCCTTTTTGTTCGCACGCTGGAACTGCCCTGCCGTGCTCTCGGCGGGCGTGCCGAAGGTTGACCAGTTGCGGTGCTCCGCCTCGGTATACGCATCGGTACGCTCCCTCATGTGTCCGACGATCCTCAGGCCGAGTTCCTGTGCCGCCGCGCTCTCGCCGTGGTGCTTGCCCGTGAGGACGACCAGACACTCGGCAAGCCCGCAGAATCCGATGGAGTAGGATGCGTGCTTGAGGAGATCCTTGATGGAGTCGACGGGGCTTGCCTTCTCACTGTCGAGCCAGACGCCCTGCCCCATGAGGAACGGATAGTTGTAGACGTGCTTCTCCTCGATGATGCGCAGGCGGTCGAGGAGGTAGTCGTGGCAGAGGTCGATGTAGTGGTCGTACAGCTCCCAGAATTTATCGAGGTCACCCTTTGCCTCCAGCGCGAGCTTCGGCAGGTTGATTGTCGTAAAGGAGAAGTTGCCGCGGCTGCCCGACTGCTCGGGGCCGTTGACGTTGCTCATGACGCGTGTGCGGCAGCCCATGGTCGCGACGCAGCTGTTGTAGTCGCCGGGCTTGTAGTACTGGAGGTTGTACGGTGCGTCGAGGTTGACGTAGTTCGGGAACAGGCGGCGTGCGCTGACGCGGCAGGACTCGATGAAGAGGTCATAGTTCGGATCCTCGGGGTTGTAGTTGACCCCCGCCTTGAGCTGGAAGACGGAGATCGGGAAGATGGCTGTCTCGCCGTTGCCGAGCCCCTGCCAAATGGCACTGAGCACCTCGCGGATGACGAGCCGCCCCTCGGGCGAGGTGTCCATCCCGTAGTTGATGGAGCTGAACGGCACCTGTGCGCCCGCACGCGAATGAAGTGTGTTAAAGTTGTGGATGAGCGCCTCCATCGCCTGATGGGTCTCCTCCTCGACGCTCTCACACGCGAGCTGATAGACGGTGCGTGCGTCCGCTTCGAGCTCCTGCGCGACCGGTGTCTCAAACGCCGCACTGTAAACCGTGTGCAGGGCGCGTGTGAGTTCGGCGCACGCCTTCTCCGTGCGTTCGTCGTCCTGCTTTTCCGCATAGATGCAGACGGCAAAGTCGAGCTCCGCACGCAGTGCCTTTTTGAATGCGTCGTGCGTGAAATGCCCGCGCCCGAGGCGGTAGAGCAGTGCCTTCCACGCTTCCTCCACAATCGCCTTGCGGAAGGACTTTTTCACGCCGTCCGCCATGGCATAGTCGAACGCGTTGATGCTCTGCCCGCCGAACATATCGTTCTGGTTCGACTGGATGGCGATGCACGCAAGGCTCGCGTATGCGCGGATGGAGTTCGGCTCGCGCAGGAAGCCGTGCCCCGTGGAGAAGCCGCTGCGGAACAGTTTCAGCAGGTCGATCTGGCAGCAGTTGAACGTGATGAGCGAGAAGTCTTTGTCGTGGATGTGGATGAAGTTCTCGCGGTCGGCGGTCGCATAACGCTCGTCGAGCACGTAGTTGTCGACGAAGTGCTTCGCGCCCTCCGCGCCGAGTTTGAGCATGATGCCCATGGACGCGTCCGTGTTGATGTTCGCATTGTCGCGCTTGAGGTCGGAGTCGACGGAATCCGCGAAGAAGATGTCGCGGTAGCTCGCCATGAGATGTTTCTGCGCGAGACGACGCTGCGCGTGGCGCTGGCGATAGGTGATGTAGCGGCGTGCGATGTCGTGGAAACCGTGCACAAGCAGCTGCTTTTCGACGAGATCCTGGATCTCCTCGACGCTGATCTCCGTGCGCTCGCCAAACGCCGCTTCGACCCCCGAAGTCACCTCATCGATCTCAATGCCCGTCATCGGGTGGACGTATTCCTTGCTCGCCGCCGCGATCGCATTGCGGATCTTCGTGCGGTCATAGGGGACGGCGTTTCCTGCACGCTTTGTTACCGTTGTCACTGTCATGGGCTTTTCTCCTCTAAACACACTATATGTTGTGGTTTGCATTTGATGGTACGGAAGATATTGTAACAGAGGAGCGGGATGTTGGCAAGATTTTTTTGTGGCTTTGCGTATCTTTCCCGCATGGTATATAATGATAAATATTCTATAGATAAAGGAAGGAACGTCATGAACGAAAAGGACGCAGTCAACTCCCGCCGCAAGATTATCCTGAGCGGCATTCAGCCCACCGGCACATTTACCCTCGGCAATTATCTCGGAGCGGTGAAGAACTGGCGGCGGCTGCAGGAGGAGTATGACTGCTATTATTTTGTCGCCGATCTCCACGCACTGACGGTGTACCACGATCCTGCCGCGCGCCGCAAGGCGAGCCGTGCGGCATTTGCCCTCTTGCTTGCGTGCGGCCTCGATCCGGAGCAGAGCCTTGTCTTCATCCAGAGCCATGTCCCCGCGCACGCGCAGATGGGGTGGATGTTGTCCTGCCTCAGCCCGTTCGGCGATCTCTCGCGCATGACGCAGTTCAAGGACAAGTCGGCAAAACACCCCGAGGACATCAATGCGGGGCTCTTTACCTACCCGGCCCTCATGGCGGGCGATATTCTGCTCTATCAGGCGGACTATGTGCCCGTCGGCGCGGATCAAACGCAGCACCTTGAGTTCACGCGCAATGTGGCGGCGCGGTTCAATCACGTCTACGGCGAGACGTTCCGTCTGCCCGAAGGCTATTTCCCGAAGGCAGGCGCACGCGTCATGAGCTTGCAGGAACCAACGGCGAAGATGAGCAAGTCGGACGAGAATGCAAAGGCGACGATCTACATCCTCGACGATGAGAAGACGATCCTCAAAAAGTTTAAGTCCGCCGTGACGGACAGCGAGGCAGAGGTCGCGTTCCGCGAAGGAAAAGACGGCATCAACAACCTGATGACGATCTACTCCGCCGTGACAGGAAAATCGCTTGATGAAATTACGGCGGAGTTCGTAGGCAAGGGCTACGGCGACTTCAAGACCGCCGTCGGCACGGTGGTTGCGGACGAGCTGCGCGAGGTGCGTGAGAACTATGCGCGGCTGATGGAGGACAAGGCGTATCTCGACGCGGAGATTGCAAAGGGCGCGGAGCGTGCCGCGCACATCGCGGAAAAGACGCTGAAGAAGACGATGCGCAAGATGGGGCTGTGCTGATGCGTGTGCGGGAGGAAACTGTGCCGCGCACGGCAGGAAGTGACGGTGCACACAGAGTGACCCGTGCCGTCATTCTCGCGGCGGGGCGGGGCTCGCGGCTCGCACCGTTGACGGATCGCGTTCCAAAACCCCTCGTTCCTGTGAATGGTGTGCCGATCATCGCGACCATCCTCAATGCGCTTAACGCGGCGGGGATTTCGTCGATTACTATTGTGCGGGGGTATTGCGGCGCGGCATTTGACACACTCCGCGAAACGCACCCGCATCTCGCATTCATCGACAATCCCGACTGGGAAACCGCAAACAACATCTCGTCGATTGCACTTGCGGGGCGTGCAGGACTGCTCGCGGACAGCTACATCATCGAGGGCGATCTCTACCTCACGAATCCCGCCATCATCACGCCCACGCAGGAGCGCACGAACTACATTGCGTTCCCCGTGCAGGCGACGGATGACTGGTGCTTTGACACGGATTCGGCGGGCAAGATCACGCACATTGACACGGCGAGCGATCACCCCTGTCATCAGATGCTCGGGCTGTCCTACTGGACGGCAGAGGACGGGGAGCGACTCGCCGCGTGCGCGAATGCGCTTTACGCCAAGGAGGAGTATCGACAGCTCTACTGGGACGAGATTGCTCTGAAATACTATCTGCCCGAGTTCTCCATCCACATACGGGAATGTGCGCGGGAGGACGTGTGGGAGATTGATACAGTGGAAGAGCTCAGGGAACTCGAAGAGCGCGTAAGGGGCAACTAAGGAAGCACTGATAAATTCAGCACCATCATCTTGACGCATCTTTTTTGCCCGCA